>NZ_JABJWD010000059.1:0-54389 GCF_013155425.1 Gluconacetobacter entanii
CCTCCCTCCCGCGGGCCGCCCCCTGCTGCGTGAACCCTGGCGCCAGCATGGACTACAGGCCCCGCCCCGCGCGACATCCCCCACCTGCCTGATGGTGCGGGAAACACGTGATCGCGCACCTGTCCTGCTGGCTGGTTTCATGTCAGTTCAGGATCGCAACCCATGTCGCGTTTTTCCAAGGCGTTCCCGCCTGTCGGGATCGTCCTGTGCGGATGCCTGATCGCACCCCCTGCCGGTGCGGTCCCGCACCGCACCCGCCACCCTGCCCCGCCGGTGGCCACCACGGGCAGGCATGCCCCCCATGCCACCACAAAAGCACAGCCCGGGCCCGACGCCACCGCGCACGCGCCCGAGACGATCGAGGTCCGGGCCAACCGTGGGTCCTATACGGTGCCCGCGACCGACATGTGGGCCAAATCCGGCGCGGCGCTGAAGGACGTGCCGCATTCCATTTCCGTCATCACGCAGGAACGGATGCAGGATTCCAACATGCTGACGATGACGGACGCGATGCGGCAGGTGAACGGCATCCGCGTGCTGCCGGGATCGAGCGCGAGTTCGAATTTCTACTCCCGCGGCTACCAGTTGACGACATCGCTCGATGGTACGCCCAACGCGGCGGGCACGCTCAACAACGCCACGTTCGACCTGTCGATGTATGACCGGATCGAGGTCCTGCGCGGCGCGGCGGGCCTGCTGCAGGGGGCGGGCGGCGCGGGCGGCGTGGTCAACGAGGTGACGAAGAAGCCCGGCCGCGACTTCGCCCTCAGTGGCGCGGCAGGCATCGGCAGCTTCGACCATTACCGTGCGGACATCGACCTCAGCACCCCGCTCAACCGTTCGGGGACGCTGCGCTTTCGCACCGCCGACCTGTTCGAGGACAACCGTTATTTCTACCGCTATTCCCATTCGCGCAAATGGCAGGCCTATGGCGCGCTGGAATGGGACATCACGCCCACGACGACCTTCCTCGTCTCCCACGCGGCGCAGCAGCAGGACATCACCGCGCCCTATTTCGGGCTGCCGGTCACGACGGACAGGACGCTGTGGTATGGCGGCCGGTCGGCCAACCCGTCGCAGCCATGGGGCTACAGCAATTACATGACGCAGCAGACCGCCGTGTCGCTGTCGCAGAAGATCGGGCGGGACTGGACGCTGACGGCGCGCGGGACGTTCTATGACCAGAGCTACAACATGCTCTATAACGAGCCATGGACGACCATTGATGCGAAAAGCGGCCTGCTCACCTACGAGGACCAGGGCATTTCCGCGCAGAAGGGCACCAATTCTTCACGCTCGGCCGATATCTACGCCACGGGTGCGTTCCGCCTGTTCCACCACACGCATCACCTGCTGGTCGGCTTCAATTACAATTCATATGACCAGTACGTGGCCTATCCCGACATCACCGGCAGCGGCGTTTATGACAATGTCAGCATCAACAACACCGCCACCGTGCCGGCCCCCGCCCCCGGCAGCATCAGCTACGCCCGCTCTTCCGGCGGGGCCGAGGGCAGCGACGACGATGCCTGGCAGTGGGGGTTTTACGGGCAGTTGCGGCTGCAACCCGTACGGAACCTTTCGCTGGTGCTGGGCGGGCGCATCTCGCGCTTTTACGAACATGAACGCGATGCCGCCCCCTCCCCACGCGGGGCGTGGGCGACGCAGTCCGATATCCATGCCCAACTGACGCCCTACCTTGGCACGGTGTACCAGATCACCCCGAACCTGTCGTGGTACGCCAGTTACGCCAGCATCTTCACCCCGTCGGTGGGTGACATGCGCTATCGCGGCGGCGGGCTTGCACCACAACTTGGCAACCAGGTGGAGACCGGGTTCAAGGGGGAGTATTTCCACGGCCGCCTCAATGTCTCGACCGCGCTGTTTCGCATGGAAAGCGTCAACCAGCCTCTGTCGGACCCCGAACATGTCGGTTTCTACATCACTACCGGCCCCATCCGCCGACAGGGATGGGAGGCGCAGATGGATGGGGAGATCCTGCCCAACCTCAGCGTCTCGATCGGCTATACCTACCTTGACACGAAACTCTCCAACCCGTCCTCGGCGGATTTCGGGGGGGCGTATTCGCCGCATCACATGTTCAAGTCGTGGGTGCATTACACCCTGCCCGCAGGCCGCCTGAAGGGGCTGAGCCTCGGGGCCGGCATCGACGCCAGCAGCAACCTGCGCGGCGGCTATCCCACCACGGTGCAGGGCGGATACATGACCATCGACAGTGTCATGGGCTATGTCATCAACCGGCACCTGCGCGTGCAGATCAATGCCAACAACCTGACCAACCGTTATTATTACGAACGGGCCAGCGGCGTGTGGCAGTTCAATTTCCCCGCCGCCCCCCGCAACTTCATGGCGACCCTGCGTGCGACGTACTGATCCCCCTGCCCGCCACTCCATCCGCCATTCCCTGTCCGACTGGGCGGTGCTGCTGCCCTACTGGCGCTCACGCGAAAAATGGGTGCCGCTGGCGATGCTGGCCACGATCGTGGGGCTGTCGTTCGTCTATGTCCGCACGGCCGTCTGGTTCGGCCGGTGGAACCAGCATTTCTTCGACGCCATGTTCGCCTACCGGGTGGAAACCTGCCTGTGGCTGCTGCCGGCCTATATCGGGGTCTGCATCCTCTCCAGCGGCTGTTATGTGCTGCAGACGTACCTGACGCAGGTGCTGTCGATGCGCTGGCGCCTGTGGAACACGCGGGTCTACCTGCGGCAGTACCTGTCCCATACCGCGTATTACCGGATGGAACATGGCGCGGCGACGGGCGACAACCCCGACCAGCGCATTGCCGATGACCTGTCGCAGATGACGGTGCTGAGCCTGCGCATGGGCCTTGACGGCATCCAGGCCGTGACCACGCTGCTGTCATTTTCCATCGTGCTGTGGGACATCGGCGGCAGCATCAACTTTAACTGCCTGGGCCATCACATCCATGTCTCGGGCTACCTGCTGCTGGGCACCGTGCTTGCGACGCTTGGCGCGTCGGTGGTCATGGAAAGACTGGGCAGTCCACTGGTGGAGGCCGATTACCGGCAGCAGCATTTCGATGCGGACCTGCGCGCGGACCTGCTGGATATCCGGCGCAATTCCGAACAGATCGCCTTTTGCCGGGGGGAGGACGCGGAAAAGCTGCGCCTTTCGCACAACCTGCGCACTATCGCCCATAACTGGCGCAGCGTCGTGACCTATACATGGCGGGCGAATTTCGTGGGCGACCTGTTCAATGGCACCGCGTCGATCATCCTGTGGGTGCTGCTTCTGCCGAGGCTTGCCGCCCATGCCCTGACGTTTGGGGAATATTCGCGCATCAACGCGGCGTTCATGCAGGTCCGGCGTAGCCTGCAATGGTTCATGAACAACTATACCGACCTCGCCACCCTGCGTTCGGTCCTGCAGCGCCTGCATGAATTCGAACGCACCGTCCGCCAGCCTTCCCGGACACGCATCACCCGCATCGACACGCAGGCCCCCGGCCTCGACATCCATGACCTTGTGCTGGACCGGCCCGATGGCGGCCGCCTTGTGCAGATCCCCGCACTCCATGTCGGCGGGGGGGAACGCTGGCTGGTGCGCGGTGCATCAGGCAGCGGCAAGAGCACCCTGCTGCGCGCCATCGCAGGGCTGTGGGAACATGGGCATGGCACCATCGCCCTTGATATCGGCGACAGCATGTTCCTGCCGCAACGCGCCTACCTCCCGCCCGGCAGCCTGCGCGCGGTGCTGGCCTATCCCCGCGCGGCAGACAGCCATGAGGACGTCCGGTATGCGGCGGTCCTGCGTACCGTCAACCTCGACCGCCATGTCGCGCGCCTTGACGAGACGGCGCAATGGGACGCCGTCCTCTCCCCCGGGGAGGCACAGCGCATTGCCATCGCACGGGTGCTGCTGCAACGCCCGGGCCTGCTTTTCATGGACGAGGCGACCTCCGCCCTTGATGCGGACAATACGCGGCGCGTCCATGCGGCCCTGCTTGCCGCGCTGCCACGCACAACCATCATCAGCATCAGCCATCACGACGGGCCATGCGCCTTTTACCCGCATGAACTGCTGCTCGAAGGCGGGCGCGTCATCACCCGGATCGCCCATGATACCTGTCCACAGGATGCAGCCCCCCACTCCCCTTAACCATGGGTTATGGGAAGGCAGCGTTTTTACTCTGGCCTGCGAAGATATCTGTTCCTAGGTTTTCAGGTCGAAATAACGTCATGAAAACATTACCATCACGTAATACATGGTGAGGACAGGGGACTAGGGTCGATGCCGGCACAACGCAATATCACGGTCATCGGTGGCGGCGTCACGGGACTGGCGACGGCCTACGCGCTGCTGCGCGACGGGCATGCGGTCACGCTTCTCGAACGGCATGGCGACGTGGGGGAGGAAGCCAGTTTCGCCAATGGCGGGCAGTTGAGCTATCGTTATGTCCATCCCCTGGCGGATGCGGGGGTTCCGCGTGAAAGCCTGTCATGGCTGCTGCAGGCGGGGTCCCCCATCTCGCTGCGCCTGCGCGCCGACCCGCACCAGTGGCGCTGGATGCTGGCGTTCCTGCGGGCGTGCAACAGCACCACCAACGCCCGCAACAGCAGGGTGCTGCTGCAACTCGCCCTGCGCAGCCAGGATGAACTGGGCCGCTGGCGCAGTGAGGGGCTGAAGGATTTCCTGTGGCGGCAGCCGGGCAAGCTGGTGGTCTATCGCAACGCCGCGAAATTCCGCAAGGCTGCGGCGGGCGTCAGCAACCCGGAACTGGAGCAGGTCCTCTCCCCCACGGAATGCGCGCGCGTGGAACCGGCCTTCGCCGCCCTTGCGCCGAAGCTTGCGGGGGGCATCTTCTCGCCCGCGGACGAGGTGGCGGACTGTTATCGCTTCTGCCTGTCGCTGCGTGACGCCATGACGGCCATGCCCTCCTTTACGCTGCTGCGCGGGCAGGCCAGCCTGGGCGCGGGCGCGAACGGGCGGTGCGACGTGATGGTCGATGGCCGGGCGCACGATACCGACCTTGTCGTGCTGGCCGCAGGCGTGGGATCGCGGCAGATGGCGCGCCCGCTTGGCTTCGACCTGCCGCTTTACGGGCTCAAGGGCTACAGCCTGACGGCGAATTCCCCCGCCGGGACCATGCCCGATGTCAGCGTCACCGATTACGACAACCGCGTGGTCTATGCCCGCCTTGGCGATGCGCTGCGCATTGCGGCAATGGTCGATATCGGCGCGCGTGACGCCAGCATAAACCCCCACCGCATCGCGCGACTGCGTGCGCTTGCGTCGGAAACGCTGCCGCAGGCCGGGCCGTATGACACCGCGCGGCCATGGGCGGGCCTGCGCCCGGCCACGCCCAGCGGGGTGCCGATCATCGCACGCACACGCTATCCCAACCTGCTGTTCAATGTCGGGCAGGGCGCACTTGGCTTCACGCTGTCGGTGGGCTCGGCACTGCGGATCCGTGACCTCGTACGCGGCACGGCCGCCGCCTCCCTGACCGACGCGACATAAGGAAACCGCAACATGCGCAACATCGGGTGCAGCCGTCGCGAGGTTCTGCTGGGCGGGGCGGCAGCTGCTGCCGGCCTCATCGCCCTGTCCCCCACGGCACGCGCCGCGCGCCACCGCACCGTGGTCGCGGGGCTGGAGGGGCTGTCGGCCCCGGTGGAGGTGCTGGAGGACCACTGGGGCGTGCCCCATGTCCGCGCGGGCAGCATTGCCGACGCGTTCTTCGCCAACGGCTACCTTGTGGCGCGCGACCGCCTGTGGGAACTGGATTTCGGCCACCGGCAGGCACTGGGCCACCTGGCCGAAGTCTTCGGCCCGGACTTCGTGCCCTCTGACACGGCCAACCGGCTGTTCCTGTTCCGGGGTGACGCGGCCGCCGAACTGGCGCGCTTCCCTGCGCAGGTTCAGGACTGCGCGCGGGCCTATGTGGCGGGGATCAACGCGCGTCTGGCGCAGGCACGGGCCAATCCCGACCTGCTGCCCCCCGAATTCACGATCTTCGACTATGCGCCGATGGCGTGGGACGTGCTGGACCTGATCCGCGTGCGGGCCGAGGTCACGGGCAACACGCGCGCGGAAATCCGCCGCGCCCGCCTCGCCGCGCGTGGGGGCCTGTCCTACGACACGCTGACCACCCCGCTGGAACCGGCGCATGACCTGCGCGTGCCCAACGGCCTTGATGTCCATGCGGTATCGGCAGCCGACCTCGGCCTGTTCGACGTGCTGCAGGCGTCGCTTCCGCTGGGGCGCGTGCGCGATGCAGGGGACACGGAACACCGGCGCACCAATTCCGGCAGCAACGCCTGGGTTGTCGCGCCCACGCGCACGGCGACGGGGCGCCCCATCCTTGCCAATGACCCGCACCTGGGCTTTGGCGTGCCGGGGCCGCGTTATGTCATCCACCTCAGCGCGCCGGGCCTGGATGTCATTGGCGGCGGCACGGCGGGGATGCCCGGCGTGATGCAGGGCCACAATGCGCATATCGCCTTTGGCCGGACGAATTTCCACATCGACCAGGAAGACCTGTTCATCCTGCGCACCCACCCGTCCCATCCCGACCGTTATTTCCATGATGGCGCATGGAAACAGATGGAAACCGTCTCCACCCACATCGCGGTACGCGGGGAGGCGGGGCGCGACGTCGTGCTGCGTTACGCGGCGCAGGGGCCGGTCGTGTCCGCCGACCCCGCGCGCCGCCGCGCAACGGCGGTCAGCGCGACATGGCTGTATCCGGGGGCGAACGGGCTTCTGGTCAATATCGGCCTGAACCTTGCCCATGACTGGGACAGCTTCCGCGAGGCGCTGCGCGTCCATACCAGTCCGACCAACTTCACCTATGCCGACACGGCGGGCAATATCGGCTGGCAGGCGGCGGGCGGGCTGCCGTCGCGCGTGGACGGGCATGACGGGCTGCTGCCTGTGCCGGGCGACGGGCGCTACGACTGGAAGGGGCTGCAGCCGCTGGAGATGCTGCCCTCGACCTTCAATCCCGCCTGTGGCTGGTTCGGCACGTCCAATGAAATGAACCTGCCCCCCGGCTATCCCGCGCAGGAACGCCGCGTCAGCTTCGAATGGCGCGACCGCTTCCGCTACAACCGCGTCGCCCATGTGCTGGAGACGACGCCACGCGCGACCATCGCGGACTGCGCGGCGTTGCAGCATGACACGTTCTCCCAGCTTGCGCTGGACATGGTCGCGCTGCTGGGCGATGTGCCGCCCGATGTCGCGGACGCGGCGGCGCTGCTGCATCGCTGGGATGGCCGGGTGCAGGCCGACAGCGCGGCGGCGGCCCTTTACGAAGTCTGGTGGTCGCGGCTGGAACGCGCGCTGCATGCGCTGCTGATCCCCGCGGACCTGCATGACCTGCTGCCCGGTCCCATCAACGCCACGGTGCAAAAGACGCTGCTGCACACACCCGACGCCCGTTTCGGCGCGGACCCGGCCAGGGCGCGCGACGCCATGCTGGTGGAGGCCCTGCGCGCGGCGAAGGCGGAACTGCGCGAACGCCTTGGTCCGGTCATGGCGGCATGGCGGTGGGGGACGCTGCATACCATCACGCTGGAGCACCCGCTGGCGCATGCGCCCGGCGTGGCGGCGCAGTTCCCCAAACTTGGCGGCGCGCGGACCGGCACGGGGGGGGATTCCTATACCGTCATGGCGCGGTGGTACAATCCCCTGTCGAAGGGGCATGATCCCTATGTCGCCACGGGCGGGGCGAGTTACCTGATGGTCTGCGACGTGGGCAAATGGGACAATTCGGTCTTTCTGAACTTCCCCGGACAGAGCGGCGATCCGCGCTCACCCCATTACGCGGATTTCATGGCTGACTGGCTCAGGGGGAAAATGCAGCCCCTGCCCTTCTCCGCCCACCGTGTCCGGGCCGCAGCGGTCCGGCGCACCAGCCTGCAGCCGGGGGCCACACCATGAGGCAGAATGGCATCCTTGCCGCGATATGCGCGCTGGGGCTGGGATTCATCGCCCCCGCTGTCGCGGCGACACCGGCCTCCAACCCCACGGACACGGCCATGGACGCCATCCTGACACAGGGGGAGTCGCGCCCGCTGGCGGCGATCGTCGCCATGCGGCTGCACAGGGGACGTGTCGCCTACAGCTACCACGGCGGGTTTGCGCGCCGCACCGATAACGCCAGCGTACCGGCCGGGCCGGATACGCTGTTCCGCATTGCCTCGGTCTCCAAGCTGGTGACGACGATCGGGCTGATGGAACTGGTGGAACGGGGGCGGGTGTCGCTGGATGCGGATGCCTCGGACTATCTCGGCTTTCGCCTGCGCAACCCGGATTTCGCGGATCAGCCGATCACGGTGCGGATGCTGCTCAACCATACCTCGACCATCGTGGATGCCGACCGCTATACCCTGCCGCCGGAGCAGAAGGTGGCGGACCTGTTCGGCCCGGCCCATCGCGTGGGACAGCCGGATTACCATTTCGCGCATGGCGCGGGGCACCCGCCGGGGACGTGGTTCGAATACTGCAACCTGTGCTACGGCCTGATCGGCACCATCATCGAACGGGTCAGCGGGGAGCGTTTCGACCGTTACCAGCAGGCGCATGTGCTGGGGCCGCTGGGCATTGATGGTGGCTACAACATCGCGGAGCTGCGCCATCCCGACCGGCTGGCGACGCTGTATCGCGACATGCCGTCGGGTTATGTGCCGCAGGTCGATACGCAACCGCCCAAGGGATGGTCGCCTGCGCAGCTTGCTTCCTATGTCATCGGCTCCAACGGTACCGCGTTTTCGCCGCAGGGCGGCCTGCGGGTGTCCGTTGCCGGCCTTGCCCGTCTGGCGCGCTTCATGCAGCAGGGCGGGACGCTTGACGGCACGCGCCTGCTGTCCGCGCACAGTGTGCAGCAGATGGAAACGCCGACATGGCGGTATGACGGTCATGACGGGACCTGCCCCTATCCCATCGCCAGCTATGGGCTGGGCATGATCCAGTTGACGGGGCAGCCTGACCCGAACGGACGGCCGAGCGCACCCTATCGTGGCTATCACGGGGGGCTGCGCGGGCATCTTGGCGATGCCTACGGGCTGCATTCGGGGTTCTGGTACGAAACCGCCAACGGGGACGCGTTCGTGTTCGCCGCGGACGGTTACCCCGATGAGAACGCCATAACGCCGGGTGCCTATTCTTCCTTCACACGGGTGGAGGAACAGATTTTCACGACCCTTGCCGGAGCCGTACCCTGATGCCTCACATATCCTTCCTGCTGCGCCGGACGGGCCTTGGCCTGCTGGGCAGTGCGCTGCTGGCGTCCTCCGCGCTGGCGGCCCCCGGCGGCGATGCGACACCGGGTGATACGTCACTGGAACAACGCCTGTCCTCCCTGCTGGCGATGCCTTACGCCAACGGGCTGGCCGGGGCGGCGCAGGCCCCGCGCATCGCATGGGTGGAACGCCGCGCGGGCGTGCGCAACATCATGGTATCCGACCATGGGCAGGCCCCGCGCCGCATCACCCATTACACGCGCGATGACGGCACCGACCTGTGGGGCCTGGCCCTGACGCCCGACGGGCGCAGCCTTGCCTTTGTCGAGGGCGGCGATCCCGAATATCCGAACGACGCGCCGCCCAACGCGGGACAGGCGACCTTCGCGGGCAAGGAAACGGTCCACCTGATCGGGCCGTCGGGGCGCGAGACCGTCATGGGCGAAGGCCATTCGCCCGCATTCTCCCCCGATGGGACATTCCTGGCCTTCAGCCGTGGCGGCACGCTGATGATCGCGCACACGGGGGCCATGCCTGCTGCCGCCTTTACCACGCCGGGTTCCATCACCGGGCTGCGCTGGTCACCTGACGGGCGGCACATCGCGGCGGAAATCGATCGCGGGTCGCATGGGGTCATCGCGCTGTGGGATGTGGGGGCGAAGGCGAACAGCCTGACCTTCATCCCGCCGGGCCTGTCGAACGACCGGCAGCCGGTTTTCTCCCCCGACGGGAAATCGGTGGCGTTCTTCCGCACGCAGGACCCGATCCTGGGGACGGACCCGCAGAAGGGACGGTTCTGGTCCGTGCATGTCCATGACCTCAACTCCGGGACGGAACATGCCGTCTGGGCCGCGCCGGCGGGCAAGGGATCGCGGTTTGCGACGCCAGAAGGCTCCGTCCCGTACTGGGCGGCCGATGGCAGGCTGCTGTTCCCGTGGGAAGGCAGCGGATGGATGCGCATCTGCGCCCTGCCGATGACAGGACAGGGTGAGCCGGAATGCCTGACACCCGACGGTGCGGAAGTTTCGGCCTACCAGTTGTCTCAGGATGGAAAAACCCTGTTCTATACTTCCAACTCCGGCGACCTGGACCAGTGGCGGGCCTGGTCGCGGCCCGTTGCGGGCGGTGGGGACGCCGTCGCGCTGACGCCGGGCAATGACGAGATCTCCACCCTCGTCACGGCGGGTCCCGGCATTGCCGTCATGGCGACCGGCGTGACACAGACGGCGCATCCCGTTGTCCTGGAAAACGGGCAGGCCATGACCCCTGTCACACCCGCGCTGCCGTCGGGCATCTCCTTCGTCACGCCGCAGAGCGTGCGTTTCCGCAGTGCCGACGGGCTTGACCTGCATGGACAGCTTTTCACGCCACCCGATGATGCGGCCCACCGGCATCCGGCGCTGCTGTTTGTCCATGGCGGGCCGGAACGCCAGATGCTGCCTGCGTTCAACGCGATGGGGTATTATTCCAATGCCTACCTGATGAACCAGACGCTGGCGTCACAGGGATATGTGGTGCTGTCGGTGAATTACCGCAGCGGTTCGGGCTATGGCGAGGCCTTCCGCAATGCGCCGGAAACCGGGCGCGCCGGGGCCAGCGAATATCGCGACGTGCAGGCGGCAGCGGCCTACCTGCAGAAACGCGACGATGTGGATGTCCACAGGATCGGGATCTGGGGCGGCAGTTGGGGCGGATACCTGACGGGACTGGCGCTGGCGCGCAACAGCGACATCTTTGCCGCCGGGGTGGATTTCCACGGTGTCCACGACATGACCGAACCCGACCATCCGGGCCTGTCACCGCAGCAGAACCGTGACGCACACGAACAGGAATGGCGGTCTTCCCCCATCGCGGATATCGGGCACTGGCGCGCGCCCGTCCTGCTGGTGCATGGCGATGATGACCGTAATGTGGAGTTCGAACAGTCCACGCTGCTGGCACGCATGCTGACCGCGCAGGGTGTCCCTTACGAGGACCACGTCTTCCCCGGTGAACGCCATGCCTTCCTGCGCACCCAGGACTGGTTGCAGGGATATCTGTGGATGACGCACTTTTTCGCGCAGACCCTGATGACACCGTCAAAACCATAAACCACATGGCAGGCCCGGGAACACCGGGCCTGCCGCCTTCATGGATCAGGGCGCATGACAGGCGCCCGTGGCGTCCTGCCCCGGTCCGGGGTGGGATCGCGACCGGCCTCCGGGAACAGGGACAGGGCTTTTCGGGGATACGCCCCTAGCCCGTGCCCAGTCCGTCATCTTCCAGTCCATAATGATCGACATAATAGCGGCCATGCGGACTGCCGGTGTAGTTACCCGGGGTAAATGGCAGCATCGTACGGTTCCATGCCAGCCATTGCGCGCGCATCCGTTCAAAACGCTCCGGGTCGCGCTGCTTCAGGTTTGCCCGTTCTTTCGGGTCATGGCGGACATTGAACAGATATTCATTGCCGCGAATTTCCAGATATTTGTAATCACCCTGCAGATGCGCGCGCTGTTGCTGCGCATGATACCGCCAGAACAGGTTGCGCGGGACCGCTGCGGCCTGCCCTGCCATCTGCGCCATAAGATCCTGCCCATCGGGTGGGTAATCCGCAGGCATGGCCGTTCCCGCCGCCGCCAGCAGGGTCGGCACCCAATCCATCGTCACAACGACCTGTTCATCCTCGCGCCGGGGCGGCAGGCGCGCGGGCCAGCGTATGATGGCGGGCACGCGAAGTCCCCCTTCCATAAGTTCCGTCTTCATGCCCGTGAAGGGATAGGTATCGGCGTATCGTTCCCCCCCATTGTCACTTGTAAAGACAACTATGGTATTGTCGGCCATCCCATGATGTTCCAGCGCATCGAGCACACGCCCGATCTGGCTGTCCATCGCCCCGACCATCGCCGCATACGTCTCCAGACTGCCGCCATCGTAATCGGCAAGGCCGCCTGACGCCTCCCTGCTGGCATGCGCCAGCCGTTGTGACTCGGCCTCGTCCTGTGGCCCTTCCCATGGCCAGTGCGGGGCATTGAAATGCAGGCTGATGGCAAAAGGCTGCTGATCGCGCGCGCGTGCGGCAATCAGGGAAAGCGTATGATTACCCAGCAGCGTCGTCAGGTATCCTTTGTCATGGATACGCGCCTCGTCCTGATAAAACTGGTCTGTCCCGGGGATCAATTGATGGGTGAAATAATCTGCCGCCCCACCGGAAATACCATAGAAATGCCTGTAGCCACTTTTTCGCGGGCCATAATGCGGCAGGCCACCCAGATGCCATTTGCCAACCAGCGCCGTCCAGTATCCCGCGGCAGCCAGTTGCCTGATCCATGTGGGTTCACCGGGTGGCAGGCCGATGTCATAGGTGGCGATCGGTTCTTCCAGACCGCAGGCCAGACGGTCCTGATACCGTCCCGTCATGAGGGCGGTGCGTGTCGCCGAACAGACGGCGGAATTGGCATAGGCCCGCGTCAGCATGACACCTCCGGCCGCAAGCCGGTCGATCGCGGGGGTACGGATCACAGGATTGTCATAACAGCCGGCATCGGCATAGCCCATGTCATCCGCCATTATGAAGACAATGTTCGGTCGCGGCGAAACCGAAGCCGCCCCTGCCCTGCCACCGCCAGCCATGTTCAGGCCGATCCATGCACAGGCCGCCTGCGTCACGGTGCGCCGTGACATGCGCGTATCTGATCCGGATGTCATGCAGACCTCACGTCCTGACAGACAGGAATGGATTTCACGATCTGCACTGCCTGCCGACCATAATGGCGTAGGACAGCGCCATGCCGCAGGCCATCGTCAGCCACATGGCGACCATCGAGGACAGTCCCAGCACAGGCGCGACAAGAAGCGCGCCAAGGAGCATCAGCACGACCATTCCGCTCAGATGCGTCAGGATCCTGATGGCGCACCCGGTCCGCCCTGTCCTGATGCCGATGCTCAAGGCCAGCATCCCCACGACGAGCATGGCGGCATAGGTCAACTTCATCTGCAGGAATGGGGATATCCAGTCGGCCGCGGCGGTTTCCCCCATGTCCATGCCATCCATGTCATCCATGCCCGCCATGCACGAGACGGTTTCCATCAGCATGATGGTGGATACAAAAACATCGCAGATCATCAGGCAGAACAGGGAATTTTCGAAAATCTTCCTGCCGTGATCATCAAAAATTCGTATCGGGAGAAATATTTTCTTCATAGGTTATGTCCCCATGCATGGACCCATGCGCCTCAGCCTCCCCCTGCAGACGCTCCATGTCCGCAACGGTGAAGGCGCTTGGACAGACGCCGCTCCAGGCGCGAAAGGCACGCCATAAGGTTGTTGAATCGCTGTAGCCCACGATCTGCGCCACGGAACTGAAGGGCATGTCACCATTCAGGATCAGCGTCGCAGCCATCGTCAGGCGTTTGCCCTTGATCAGTTCACGCATGTTGACGCCACTGTCCGCCATGCGCCTTTGCAGCGAACGGACCGAAAGGCCAAAGGCGCGCGCAATGCTTACGATGCTGAGGTCTTCGCTCGACAGGTGCTGTTCGACATACCATTCCACCTGCTCAACGACGGAGTTGCGGTTCTGCCCGATCACGAGATCTTCGGCGTGGCGTTCCATGTATTTCAGGAACCCCGGATCATGCCCACGGATCCTGCGATCAAGGTCTGCGGCCCAGAAGACGATGCGATTGCTTCCCTGATTGAACCTTACGGGACATCGCAGGATGTCATGCCAGATTTTCGGGTTTTCCGGCGGCGCATGCTCGAAACAGATCTCCACCGGCCGCCACTGATGCTGCATCATGTCACGGATGATCTTGCAGGTTGCGGAAATGCTGAACTCCGCATCCTGCCTGCGTGGCCAGATCGTGCGGTCCACGATCTGGTATTCCATGGCGGCATATTCATTTTCACAGATCAGCGCGGTATGCGTCGCGGTCTGCCATGTGTTGATGTAGCGCATCATCTGCCTGAACGCGACACGCAGTGTCGGCGCCCTGCTGAACAGCAGGCCGACCGGGCCAAGGATTTCCTCCGCCTCCGATGACTGTCCCATTTTCAGGCCGAAATGTTCGGTCTTCAGTTCCTTCGCAATGCCCTCCAGAAACCTGACATAGGTATGAAGCGGTATGAGGTCATAGGAATCAATGCATTTCACATCCGAATTGAAGTGACGGAGCATTACACGCTGAAGTATTTCCTCCTCATTGCGCAGATAGTTCAAAATGGGTGTCAGGACGGAGGCACGGATGAACTGCATGTCCGAACGGCGAAGGCCCGACGGCAGGCGACCAGCAGGCATATGCCCCGCCTTTGCCGGTACGGGTTGCGCCGCGGGACGTCCCCTCCTTCGCACCACATGTCCTTTGCCTGGTGAAATCATCGTGCCATCGCCTTTCCATCTCTCAGGGAAGTCCAGGGAACTAGGCCGTGTACTCCTGCCTGCGCCCCTGCATCGCCGGATTACAGATGAAGAGGAACGAGACGATCAGCGCCGCACCGGCCAGCAGCAGAAGCGGGGTCATGCCAGCGGCCTCGATGACATAACCGGAAATTGGGGGGCCAAACGCAAATCCCCCGCCAATCGTCAGATTGACAAGCGCCATGGTCAGGCGTGACGCATTGGCCTGCGCCACCCGCCCAAGGACAAAGGGCACCGTAAATGTCCATGCGAACTTGAACAGTACGGCCGCCATGACAAAACGTGCGGATGCCGGGGCGTTGAGCAGCATGCACAGAGAGACCGCCAGCACGGCGTAGCCACCCAGCATCAGGCGGCCCGCCCCCTTGAGGCGCATGCTGGCGAATGATGCCGTCATGCCCCCGGCAATCCCGAACAGGGCGGCAATGGCCAGCGCCGCGTCAACCCCTACCGGGTTCGGGTTGGCCTGCCCCCCGATCCGTTCCATGAAGGTCCATATCCCGCCAATCGCAAGATAGAAAAGCAGGACCCCCATGATCCGCATGACCGATCCGGTGCGCGATCCTGCCTGCAATATCGTCGTCGGTTTCGTGCGTTCCGGCACCGGGATATCGGGAAAGGCAGGTGCCAGCAGCCCGGCAAGCAGCATCAGGAACGCAACGGAAAGGTAAATCGCCCCGATCCCTCCATGCACGTCCAGCCACGGAAACAGCATGATCACGATGGCGCTGAGCAGCAGTTGGCCCGCTACCCACAGGCCGAACACGAATTCCTTGCGGGCCATATGTCCCGCCAGCGTCATGGTCAGCACCATGATTGTCCCCATGCCAAGGGAACCGATCGCCCGGCAGAGCAGCAGCACATGGTAATCATGCGTCATGTACGACGCGACATTGGCAAGGATATAGAGCACGACTGCCGCATAAAGCGCCCGGCGCATCGAGACACGCGGCAGCCACCACAGGGCCGGCAGGCTTGCAAGGCTTCCGCACCCGAGTTCTATGGTGAAATATGTCCCTGCCTGTACCGGTGACAGGTTGAAATCCTTCATCAGCACGCCTGCCATGGCCGGTGCGCCAAGGGGCATGATCGCACCCACCGCGGACAGGGCGACAATCGCGGCAATCTGGAGAGACGGGACAGCAGGCGTGACACGGGTCATTGCTTTCTCCTGTCAGGATATGCCGGCGCCGAACGATGTCGGCCGACCTTTCAGATAACTGTCTGCCAGACGGGCAGCGCGTTCCACGAAAAATGATGTCATTTCACGGGCGGTCCCGGTTTCTGCCCGGGTATGCACCCACCCCAGATAGGTCAGGGCACGAAGAAACATGAATAACGGCATGGCCCTGCGCATGGAGGCATCCAGCTTTCCCGCCTGTGCGTAGGATCCAAGAAATGACTCCGAAATAACCGGGTATCCGGGATGATCTTCATGAAAAAACAGACACGTTGCAAGATCGAACAGAAACCAGCCATGACCGCAGTCGTCAAAATCGATCAGCCGCGGGCCAGCATGCGGATCATAAAGGATATTGTCCGCAATGCCGTCCGCATGGATCATCCCGAACCTGTCGCGCCCGTCCCCAAATTCCCGAAGGTCCCTTTCGGCCTGCGCCACGGCCTCGGCCACGCGCCGGGCGTCATTGCCGCTGAGTGCGGGCAGTTGCCGGAAATCGCCCCACAGGGGGCTTTGGCCGATCAGCCCATCACTATCCCACGACGGGCGATGGAACCCCTCCGGCGCGACCCAGCGCATCGAATGCGCGTGCATCGCCGCAAGCTGGCGCCCGATATCCACATATATTTTTTCCAGGGTGCGGATGTCGGTCACTTCGCTGACCGGCACGCCGGGCATGTGGTCCTGCATGTCAACGAAGCGTGGTTCGGGGATCCCGGGGGCCTCCACCACCTGAAGCACCCCGCCATCGTGCCCCGTGCGCAGCACCGGGACGCAGAATCCCGCTTCCGACAGGGCCTGCATCCAGACCAGTTCCGACTTCAGGGCCGCGACCTGATGGTATCCCGGGCGATGTATACGCAGCACCACGCGTCCATCCGTGGCCGATGACAGGGCGAATACCGCATTTTCGCGATATTTCAGCAGCCGCTCCACCTGCCAGCGTCCGGGCCACAGCACGGCGGCGCGACATGCCATGTCCCGCAACCGATGCGATTGCTCCGCGACCGAGGCCGTATAGAAATCAGGCACGGGCACGGCCATCATCCCTCCCCCACAACCTGATCGAGCGTCTCGAGCAGCAGATCCGCGCAGGCCTGGTCAAAGACCAGCGCCGGCCGCATCTTCAGCACGTTATCATCCCGTCCCGTCCGGCTCAGCAGCACGCCTTCCTCCCGCATGCGGTTCACGATGCGTCGCGTCCGCGCGGCATCGGGCGTCCCATCAGGCCGGACAATTTCCAGACCGAAGAACAGGCCGCGTCCCCGCACGCTGCCGATGGCCGGATGCCGCCGCGCCATGTCCCCAAGCCCGGAGCGGATATTCGCCCCCATCATGCGGCTATGTTCAAGCAGCCCCCCGTCACGTATGACGTCCAGTACCGCCAGTCCCGCGGCGGCGGAGACGGGATTGCCGCCAAAAGTATTGAAATAAAGCGCGTGCTCCCCGAAATCCTCAAGGATATCCCCCCGGGTAATGACACCGGCCACCGGATGGCCATTGGCCATCGGTTTCCCCATGGTCATGAAATCCGGCACGATGCCATGGGAATGATACCCCCACATGGCATCCCCCATGCGCCCGAACCCCGGCTGGACCTCATCACCGATCACATAGCCACCGGCGGCCCGGATTCTCTGCGCCACGCCACGGAGATAGCCCGAAGGCGGTTCGACCAGCCCCTCTGTTGAAAAGATGGTATCCACCAGCAGGGCGGCGACACCGTATCCCGCGTCCTGCAGTGAGGCGATCGCGGCATCAAGTTCCGCAAGCGCCTGATCCAGAATCGCTGCATGCCGTTCCTGAGGAACACCCACCGTATCGGGGATCCGTAATGTCCGCACCCATGGCGCAAGGCTTTCCGGCGCGGGCAGGCCGGTCGTCAGCGCCGCCAGCGTCGCCGAATTGCCGTGATAACTGAAATCGCTGACGATGACCCCCTGGCTGCCGCTGCCGAAGCGG
The DNA here is from genome assembly GCF_013155425.1 of Gluconacetobacter entanii. Taxonomy (NCBI): domain Bacteria; kingdom Pseudomonadati; phylum Pseudomonadota; class Alphaproteobacteria; order Acetobacterales; family Acetobacteraceae; genus Gluconacetobacter; species Gluconacetobacter entanii. The sequence continues at coordinate 17,770 of NZ_JABJWD010000059.1, forward strand.
GCCATGCGCAGGGCGAGTTCGTTGGCCTCCGTCCCGGTGCAGCAGAACTGGGCCACTGACAGGGGGGCATCGACCGTTGCAAGCAGTTGCTCCGCATACTCGACCACACGTTCGTGCAGGTAACGGGTATGCGTGTTCAGTGTCGCCGCCTGTTCCGCAATGGCCGCGACCACCCGGGGATGGGCATGACCGACATGCGCGACATTGTTGTAGACATCCAGATACCGGCGCCCCTCGGCATCCTCCAGCCAGACCCCCTGCCCGCGCACGATATGCAGGGGCGTGTCGTAAAAGAGGGGGGCATGCGCACCAAGGACACGCCTTCGGCGGACAAGAAGCGCCTGATCCGCCGCGGACAGCGTTACTGTCATGTCTTCAGCCCCGCTGCCTGCGCCTGCTCATCAAGAAGCATGTTCTGGAATGCGACGAAGCGTGCGCCTGGCTGCTGCATCGCGATAAAGGGCGCGACGGGATCGACCACGTCGCTGGTGGTATCCGCCAGCGTTTCCAGCAGCGCATGGCCACAGAACGGGACATAGGCTTCGGAATATCCGCCCTCATGCATGGCGACCAGGCGGCCGCCGCAACAGGCATCTGCAATCTTCATCATGCAGCCGATAAGGTAGCGGTATGTATTGCTGCCCAGCATCATGCGCGCCAGCGGATCGAACGCCCCCGCATCATACCCGCAGGCGATGATGATCAGTTCCGGCTGGTAGCGCAGGAGCGCGGGCATCACGATCCGCTCCATCGCCCCGACATAGGCCTCGTGCCCTCCGCCGGGCAGCAGCGGGACATTGAGGTTATGGCCTTCGCCGGCCCCTTCACCGCGTCGCTCCACCCCGCCACTGCCGGGCGGATAGCAGTTTTCCTGATGGATGGAGATGGTCAGCACATCGGCAGAGTCATAGAAAATCGCCTCCGTCCCGTTGCCGTGGTGCACGTCCCAATCCACCACCGCGACACGACGGAGGCCATGCGCCGCCTGCGCCGCCCTGATCGCAATGGGAATATTCGCAAGGAAGCAGAACCCCATCGGCATGTCAGGAAGGCAGTGATGCCCCGGGGGACGGCACAGCGCATAGGCGTTATCCAGTTCGCCACGCATGACGGCATCGACGGCGGCAATCGCCAGTCCCGATGAGACACACGCGAAATCGTAGCTGCCCTTGCTGAAACTCGCCTGGGTATCGGCGGCGAATTCGCCACCGTCGGCCTCGCTCATCGCCCTGAAACGTTCAAGATAGGAGGCCGGATGGACCCGCAGCAGGTCCTCCCTGGTCGCGGCCCGGGCGCCGCGATTTTGCAGGCGGCCCGAAAGGCCGGAAAAATCGACAAGATTCTTCAGGCGCCGCTTGCTGTCCGGGGATTCCGCCGTGCCCGACCCGGCGGAAGGCTGCACCCATCCGCCAATCGCCAGGGGACCGATATGCGGTTTGGTCACATGCCAGAAACACCGCTCATCCGTGAAGAAACCAGTCCGCTTCATGTGCCGTTCCTTTCTCTATCGTAACAATATACCTAGAACCCGGTCGAAATCGTGCCGATCAGGGCGAATCCCCCACCCATGGTATATTGTGGTGCGGTACCACTGACGGTTGTACCACTCATGCTCCGCTGTGCATGTGCATTAGACGTCACGCCACTGGCGTCCGCAAAATATATGTTGTTGCCAATGTTCTGGAAATTAAGCTGCAACTGCGGCCGCTTCAGTCGCCAGACATTATGCATGCGATAGCCAACGGTAATCGATGTCCAGATATAGCCAGGGACACTTTCGTCATTCATGAAGGTCGTATAGCGACGGCCGACATAATTGAGGTTGAAGTTGCCGAAATATGTCCCGTCATCATAGGCAAGTCCCGCCGCCGCAGTGAATGTTGGCGTATTGACCGCAGTCTTTCCTGCCGTCGGCAGGTATTGCGTCGGCTGTCCTGCTGCATAAACGGGGTAATTATTGTCAAATGTGGCATGGATGTAGGACCCCGAAAGATACGGGCTGAAATGGTGCCATGGACGCATGCTCAGTTCGAGCTGCGCGCCACGCAATGTTTCGCCACCAACATTGATTGTCGCGGAAACATAGGTCCCGTCCACGTAGGATTGCGATCCGACCTGATGATTGGTCATGTTATAGTTGAACAGCGCGGCCGAGACATTGAACAGGCCGGTATGGCGATACCCGATTTCCTCGCCAATCGCGTATTCGGCCCGTTCATTGGGGGGATGCCCCTGCACAATCAGTCCCTTGGCGTTCGGGTCATAGATATCGATATAGGCTTCGGATTTTCCGGGTGCCTTGAAACTTGTCGTGCCGTTGACATAGATCTGGTCATGCGGGGTGATGCGGTAACTGATCGCGGCCTGCGGCAGGGGTTCGGCATAGCTTCCCCCGTTCTTGTAGGTGCTCGCCCCCGGAATGTCGTTGGTCACGACACGGCTTATCATGACTTCCTTGAAGCCCACCATAAGGGTCAGGCGGTCATCGAGGGCGCGGTACGTATCATCAAGCCAGATGCTGTTGGTCTGCTGGCGAAAGGCAATGTTCCATCCCGACAACTGTCCATACGGGGTCATGATGTCGGTGCTGCCCCAGGCATTGGCCGGGAAACCGTGCGGCCCCGCAATCGCGAACCCCATCTGTTCCGTCATGTCGAGATAGGCGTACATATCCCCCAGGCGCAGGGTGTTATGTCCCCGCGTCCAACTGACATCGCTTGTCAGACCCAGCGTATGTTCGAACAGGGGATCGATGGCTTCGGTCACGATCGAACCATTGACGGCATAGGGGGTATTGATGTGCCCCACCGGTTCCGTGCCGAAATAGGCACCATCCTGCGGGATGGATTCACCATAATTGTGATACGCCCCCCAGTCGATGAAATAGGGACGCACATTCAGCTTCACCTGATGGCCAAGATTGAACTTCATCGGTGCAATCAGCGACCATGTGGACAGGTTCTGGCGCTGCAGGCCATAGAAATTGGCTGAACCCGGCGTGTAGGTGGGGCTGTAATACAGCGCCGAAGTCCCATGCTCGCGCCAGTCCTGCAATGTCAGCGACGTCCCGCTCTGGTACGACTGGTACTGTCCCCAGAACAGGGTCAGGCCGACACTGTTGCCATGTCCCCATTCCTTGATCGCCTTTGCATCGACATGATGGCGATCATACGAACCGGGCCCAAACCAGTTATCGCCAAATGTGTAGGAATATGAACCAAACACACGGATTCCGGTATGTCCGATTTCCCCACTGTCGAGGCGTATGAACTCACGCTTGCTTTTCCACGACCCATAGCTGGAACTGACATATCCCCCGGCCTTGCGCGAAGGGTCGCGCAGTGTCGCATCGATCTGGCCACCGACCGACCAGTACGCAGGCGACGACATGTCGGGCGATCCCTGGCTCAACTGGACGGAGGAAAGGTTTTCGGTGTCGGGCGATACACGGGCGTCCGGCTGCAGGTAGATACTGTCCATCAGTGGAATGCCTTCCACCAGATAGCCGATTTCCGTCTGGTCCAGGCCACGGATGGTCATGCTCGCACTGCTCAGCCCGAACGGGTCGGTCCGTGCATAGGCGACACCCGGCATCGCGGCGACCAGGCTCTGTGCGCTGGACATCGGGGCCTGCTTGGCGATGTAGTCCTTTGAAACGCCACTGCGGGCCTTCGGGGCGTCCTGCACGATCATCATGCCGCCCCCCGGCGTGGTATTGATCCGCCCGTTGGCCGATGACATCCCGCCCGTGACGGAAATATGTTCGGCCTGGCTCTGGCTGGCATTGACGCCCCCGGTTTCGGGCCGGGCCATCTGGTGGGACGCGGCGCGGGAAGCGGTCTTGCTGGACTGCCCCGTGACGGAAGTTTTCCCGGTAGCCTTTGCCCATGCTCCTTCAGTCCCGACGAACAGCATGGCGGATGAAGCCAGTAACAAAGTCCGAGACGCAATGATCGAAGACATCAGGATACTCCAGATATTACGTTGTTTTATATGTGGAACATGATTTTTATTAAATTCCGCAACTAAAGCAGCCAAACAAGACATGGCAACTATTTCGTCGTGTATATACTTAACATGTCATTTCGTAATTGATACGATATTTTGCGCCAAAATATCGTTAGAATACGTCACTCATCCTGCCGCCACGCCACGGCGGTCGGTAAACCGCCCAAGGGCATTTCCGGCAATATCGTTTGCCAGACAGGAGATTCTTGATTCCCCAAGGATCTCAAACGCATGCATGGCCCCGGGATAGACATGCAGTTCCACAGGCACGCCAGCCTGTATCAACCGCATCGCATAGGATGTCGTTTCCTCCACGAACAGGTCCAGCGCCCCGATCGCCATGAATGCCGGCGCCAGTCCGGCAAGCGAGCGCGCACGCGCGGCAGCGGCATAGGGCGAGGTGGCATTGCCGCCCGGCGCATGGGGCAGCAGGCAGGACCATCCAAAACGGTTGGATGCGCGCGTCCAGATAAATTCCCCCGTCATGGGCGACGGGTCCGAGGTCGTCGCCGTCCTGTCATCCAGCATGGGGCAGAACAGCATCTGGAACGCCAGCGACATTTCCTGCCGGTCGCGGACCAGCAGCGCGAGGGACGCGGACAGGCCGCCCCCCGCGCTTTCACCGCACACCCCCACACATTCGGGATCAATGCCAAACTGCCCGGCATGGCTCACGGCATGCCGCAGCACCGCATAGCAATCCTCGATCCCCCCTGGAAAAGGCGTTTCGGGAGCAAGCCGATAATCGACTGAAATCACAACGATATCGTATTTATGGCTGTATTCGCGATTTCGCAGTTCGCTCATTTCCGGCAGGCCCACCATATATCCCCCGCCATGGCAGTGCAGGAGCAGCGGTTTGCGTGCCCGTCCCCCCACGGGGGCATAGACCACCGCACGGATCGTGTTGCCATCGCAACCGGTGACATGGATTTCATGTTTTGTCACAAGGGTATCATGTTCTGACTGCGCGCACTGGGCGGCCGCTATCCCGACGAACTGCTGCCTGGCCTGAATGAGGGTTTCCTCGCTCATGTCCTCGGCGGGGAAGCGTGTCAGGAGAGGCAGCAATTCTGGATCGACCAACGAATATGTGCTCATCCGGATATTTTCCCATGAATATTGTTGTTCCGATACCATAACGGACACGATATGCTGCCTCACAAGGTCAGGCATGACTTGTTTTTGACCGATTACGACAGGGAAACAGGCCGGTGCATAACCGATCCGACAGACGGGACAGGCAGCCTCCCGCCGGGGGGCCTTCCCACAGGGGAAGCGCACGCCCCTTTGTCCGGGCGCTGAAATTCCAGCCCCTGCTCAGCTACCTCGAAAACGAGGCGCCACCTTCGCCCGTCCTGTCGGAACTGGCACGACAACTGCGCATACCCGCACCCTATGACCTTATGAACCTTCATGATTATGTAAGGATATTCGAGCAGGTCAGCCTGCTGTGCGATATTCCGACGCTTGGGGCGGAACTCGGGCGGGTGGATGATTTTCCCATAATCCGCATTCTGGTGGGGGAAGCTACGGATATCGGGCAGGCGCTGTCCATCCTGCAGGCCCATTCCCCCCTGATCCAGAGCGGGACGACCACGGGCCTGGACATCAGGGATGACCATGCCAGCATCAGCTACCGGGTGGACTATCCGGCCCTGTGGCCGCGACGGCAGGATGCGGAAATGAGCATCATGCAGGTGCATGCCTTCATCCAGTCCCGCGCCCCCGCCTCCTGGCGGCCGGAGGAGATATGGTTCGAACATGCCCCGCCTGGCGCTGCCGTCCTGCGGCGCCTGCGTGAGATCTGTGGCTGTCCGTTACGTTTCAACCAGCCCATCAACCGCATCATGTTCGATACGGCGATATTATCGCGCAGGCTGCCGGCGCTGACACGACAGGAACTTTCGTTACGCCCCTATCTGCGCCGGCAGATCGACGCGATGCGCGGGGATATCCAGCCGCGCTCGGTGCTTGAGGAACTGCGCGCCATCATCCTGTCCTGCCTTGGGGAACAGTCGCTTTCGATCACTGTTGCCGCCGAACGGATGAACATCACCGAACGCACCTTGCAACGGCAACTGAAACGGCATGACAGGACATTCCGGCAGGTCCTGCATGAAGTCCGCACGGAACAGGCGATGATGATGCTGCGTCAGGGCAACATGACCATCGCACAGATTGCGCTGGCCCTTGGTTATGAAGATATTTCTTCCTTTTCACGGGTTTTCAAGAAATGGACAGGAAAAAGCCCGCGCCATTACAGCCCGGAACACGAAGCCTCGGCTTCCGCCACCTGATGCCGCGCGGCACGTGACGGCCGTCCCTGCCCGGCACGCCCCGCCACGATGACACTGGCGGTCGCAGCAACAAGGCTGCACGCCGCCATGCCCGTCAGCATGACTGCCTGACCTGCGTGGTCAAGCAGCCATCCCGCCACCACAGCGCCCAGCCCGAGGCTGACGCCAAGGGTCATTGTGGTGACATTCATCAGTACGCCGGAAGTATCAAGCAATGTTATGGACCCCAGCATGAATGGCAGCAGGAAGGTCCAGGACAGCTTGAACGCAACCAGCGCGCCTGCGGCGACTGCGGGCGAATGTCCCCACCCAAGACCGAACAGCGAAAGCAGCAGGAGCGCATATCCCCCCAGCAGCAGGGCCATGCGCCTTTTGCCCGAGGCCGCCAGCGCGGCGGACCCCGACCCCACGATCCCCATCATGCCGACAAGGGCAAGCATGTGATCGATCCCGGCCGATGTCATCCCCCCCGCCTGCAGGAACACGGACGCAAATGTCCATACCGCCCCGGTCGCGATATTGAAGATGAAAAGTGCCCCGACACTCATGATCCCCGCCAGCATGATCCCGGTACCACCCGTTACAGACGCGGTGGCAGGAACAGATGCGGCATGGGGCGGGGCATCGGGAAAGTACCTGTACAGGGGAACAAGCGCCAGCACCCAGAGCGCCTGCACCACATAAGGGACGCCCACGCCAAACCGGGCAAACAGCGATGGCAGGACCAGCAGGCCCAGCGTCGCCACGACGACCTGCGATGTCAGCATGACCCCGAACAGCCTGTCCGGGTCATCAAATCGCGCCACGCTGCGGTTACACATCACATACAGGGTACCCGACGCCATGGCCGTCGGAATCCGGCACAGGTAAAACCAGTTGATCAGTCCATGGCCAAGCAGGACAGCCGACAGGATGCTGCCCCCCGCAAAGATCACCGCACACAGGGTCGCGACATGGCGCCAGCCGATATGTTTCTGCCACAGAAACATCAGCAGGCCCGGCAATGGGGAAATCAGCATGTCGATGGAAAACAGTCGCCCGATCGTGCCGGGAGAAAGGTGAAGCTGTGTCTGGAAAGCCTGTGCCAGCATCGGCGCCCACAGGAACAGTGCCGGAATGATACAGGACGTGACGATGACTGTCAGGCGAAGCATATCAATGGATCTGGACATCAATGCTCTCCGGCGGCAGGGAAGGATCGTTCAGGCGATAAAAACCAGTTCGGCGGACGGGCTGCTGTTTTCGCAATACACAATGCCTGGCGATAGCGGGGGATGAGCGAAGGGCAGCATCCTGTCGACATATGCGCCCATCGCCTGCGGCAATGACCCGGATCCGTTTTCAGCCCACGCCGTACTGACGAAAAAGGTCAGGGCAATGATACGTCGCGGCGCACTCCCGGTTATGGCCGCGATCGTGGCATTGCACAGGCTGCGCCAGTCCGCATCCGTATCGGCATCCACGATACGGAACCGCAGGGCGGGAATGGCAGTATCCGCCGCCACGGACGGCCGCAGGGCATAACCGTCGATTTCTATGGCGAATGCCGGGATGGCCATGCCCTGTCCCCGGATCAGTTGCAGCCTGTTCGCCATCGTCACAGGATGTCGCGCAACCCTGGAAAAGGCGTCTGTCACGATCTGGCGTACGGCGTCATCCTCCAGGCCGGTTTTGAGATAGACATTCAGTTTCTGGATATCATCCGGCCCCAATTCAAAATATCGCAAAACCGACATGATTTTGTGGACGACCACTTCGGTCTGGGACACGAACTCCGGTGCGACATGATACTCCCCCTCCACGCGGGCGCCATCCGGCGCCGTCGGGAATTCAAGGGCCTCCAGTCCGGTCAGAAACGTCTGCGGGCCGATACGCACTCCCTTGGCGACATCCATCGGCATTTCATGGAACAGCATCCGCTGCGCCTCCGCCACTAGGGCTGTATCAAGGACAAACAGCCCGAAAAAAGCAACCAGCGCCGAAGGATCACCCAGTTCCGGACTGCAGAAAATCGTACCGACCCCGGGCCGCTGCACCAGGGCGGGCGCATGGGCATGGCAGGCACGATGCACTGCCTCGATCGCCTGGATCGGGTCCACATGCCCCGCGCGGACAAGGATGGTATGTTTGACCATGCCGGCCATGTCGCCACCGAGCGTCTGCAAGGTCCGCGCGATCTGGCCGATTATGGCGTCCACCTGTGCATTGAGGTCCCCCCCGTCGGGAGCCGTAAGCCAGTTGGCGCAGAAATATCCGCAATCTTCCACCATCTCCCACTCCCTTTGCGCAGGTTTTCCTGCCCCATCAGATCATGATCGCATGACGTAACGGGAGAACCATTGCCGACAGATTTTTTACAATCGACACCACCCCGACAGAACAGCGTTCGCGTTCTATGACGGGGGCATGTCGCCATATGCGGATGTTTCGCCGATACGCACGGGTATCGTGACCTCGTCATGTCCGGCGGACCAGCCAATGGCGATCGTGTATTTCCCGGCAGGAAGGGTCCACTGGCGCGCGCCCGTGTCCCATGCGGCAAGATGCGAAAAAGGCACCCGCAGGTCCACCATGCGTTTCCGGCCAACGGGCACCCGCACGCGTGCGTAATCAATCAGGGCACGCCTGTCATCGCCACGGATCAGGTAAAGCTGCGGCACCGCATCCGCATCGCGATGACCGGAATTATGGATACTGAAATGGACCGACAGCATCCGCGACGTTGGATCCACCGCCGCATGCGCGTGGCGCAACGTGAAATGACCATACGTCAACCCATATCCGAACGGGTATAATGGCCTGACGCCATGTTCCGCGAACCAACGATAGCCAACATTTGCCCCTTCGGTAAAAACGACACGCCCGTCCTTGCCCGGATAGTCCATCTCACCCTGGTTGCCCGGCCCGTCATGTCCTGACACGGGAAATGTCAGGGGCAGACGCCCCCCCGGTGAAACGTCACCAAACAGCATGGCCGCCAAGGCATCCGACCCGGCCTGGCCCGGATACCATCCTTCCACGATCGCCCGCACCCTGTCGCGCCACGGCATCTCGACCGGGCCGCCGGTGTTCAGGACCACGACCGTACGCGGATTGGCCGCACTGATGGCGTCAATCAGCGCATCCTGACCCACGGGCAACCGCATGGACAGCCGGTCGGCCCCTTCGGTTTCCCAGTCGCCCGCAACGACAATCGCGACATCAGCCTTGCGGGCGGCCTCGATGGCCTGCGCCAGCAACTCTGGCTCCGGCAGGTGCCAGTGCAGGTGCAACAGCGGGTCGGGATTGCCGAACATGCGCGTGAACGTCGCAGGCAGGAAGGCATCACGGGCATCGAATTCAACCCGCAGGGAAACCGGCTTCCCCTGCGTCAGGGTGACCTCTCCCGACTCGATCGTGGAGAAATCCGCCGAAAAGACATGCGTAACCTCATGCCCATCAACCAGAAGCCGTGCGGTCCCTTCACCGCTCAGGGCGAAACGGTAAGTCCCGCTGACTGGCGGACGCAGCACGCCATCCCATATGGCGGTATAATCATTCTTCAGCGCCCGGACCGGCGCGGGTGCCCCCGCTTCGGTCAGTTCCACGCCATTTTCGATCCGGCTGGCAAGCAGGCGTCCACCCGCGGATGCCGGTCCGAAATAGCGTGCACGCAGCCCTTCTTTCGCATTGTCAGGCGTCCGGAGCACCGAAGATGGAATCGGGTCGAGATCATGATTTGCCTCATCCCCCTGCGCATACATGACGGGGATACCGGAACGGGCGGCACGACGACGGATTGCGGCCAATGGGCCTGCATCCATGGCGCCCGGATGGGTGTTCCCATCCGCGACATAAGGCGATCCCCTTTCCTGCCATGACACATGCGGACCCGCACTGTCACCGATGACCACAATATTACGAAGTCGCGCCAATGGCAGGAAATTTCGCCGGTTCCGCAAAAGAACCGTCCCTTCGGCGGCGATGGCGCGTGCAAGAGCCTCATGCCTTTCGGGCCAGTCCGTCGCGATCACGGGCGACTGCCCCACTGCGATCCTGTGCATGGCCCCCAGCATGTGGAGCGCCATATGATCGACCTGCGTTTCGTTCAGGCGACGCCGGGCCAATAACCGGGACAGCCCGACATGATCCAGCGGCATGGACAGACGGTCTATGGCCGCCTGCGCGCCCCGTACCCCGTCATGAAGCGCAAATACCGCATCCGGCTCGATATAGCCCTCCAGCCCGAATGCGCGTATGCGTGCCAGAAGATCCTTGTTTTCACATGCATTTTGCCCATTGATCCTTGGATAGCTGCACATTACCGCCGCCGCGCCGCCATTTTCCACGGCGGCGCGGAACGCCGGGTAATACAGGCCCTGCAAGGCCGCCTCGTCTATGATTTCATCGATATTGCGATCATTCGGCGCATCACCAAAGCGATAGGCCTCCTGATTATTGGCGACGAAATGCTTCACCATGGCGATGACATGCTGCGACTGGATGCCATCGATCTCGGCACGGGCAATCCGTCCTGTCAGCAACGGATCCTCACCAAAGGTTTCAGCGGAACGCCCCCAGCGCCACGTTCGCATGATATTGATGGTCGGCCCCAGCAATACATCATGTCCCGCCAGCCTGTCTTCCACACCCAGCGCCACACCATATTCATGCGCAAGCGCCGTATCGAAGGAGGCCGACACCGCAACGGCCGCAGGGAACGCCGTAGCCGCGGCGAAACCACGCAGGCCGTTGGGACCGTCATCTTCATCAAGATCCGGGAGGCCCAGTCGCGCAACTCCCTTACCGTCCTGTACAAAAGCAATCTTTTCCGACAGCTTCATCTGTTTCAGCAGGTGTACGGTACACTGCGCATCGCTACCGGGATCAAGGAAACATGGTGCGGGAACGATCCGCGCCCCACTTTGTCCGGGGATAACCGCTGCGGGCATATCCTTTGATGAAGGATCCGCATGTACGGGAAATATCATGCAGTACACTGCCATCATCACAACACAGGATAGCGGGAAAGAGTCGTTCCAGCGGATTTTCATCTCATCCTCTTTTCCATATTTTCCAGATCACGGCCGTTTTGCAGATCATGATGTCCGAGGCCGATCTGGTGGCATCATGACACTTTCCGCAGGTCATTACGGCATCGTTTCATGAACTGTCGTCTTCTATCTAACAATTGGCGCATTCTATCGTGCAGCCCGTGGACAATACGTATTTTACTGTCGGAATACCGGCCTGTACCACCCGATGGGCTGCGCCATAGCCATTATTTCGGAAAGCATCATGCAAAACCATGCCCTCCACCCCCTCGATCCGCTGACCGAAACAGAGATCGGCGCGGCATGCGAAATTGTGCGCATGCAACATCCCGCCCAGGGAATCTGGCGTTTCCCGCTGGTTCAACTTGATGAACCTCCACAAAAGGAAGTCCTGCGCTTCGAGGCCGGCACACAGATCATGCGCAAGGCACGGCTTGTAGTCCTCGATCATCCGTCGGGAGCCGTTTACATGGTGCGCGTCGATCTCGACCGCCGCATTGTCACGGCCTTTACACGCAATGAGGCTGGCCCCACCAATCCCGTGGGCCAGCCACCCGTGACAATGCAGGATATGGTCACCTGTGATCGCGTGGTGAAGGCATCCCCCGCCTGGCGGGCGGCAATCATGCGTCGGGGCATCACTGAAGATGAGATCCCCCTGGTACAGGTCGATCCATTCTCTGCCGGGTATTTCGGCTATCCCGCTGAAGAAGGGCGCCGTGTGGTACGGGCCGTCAGTTACAGACGCTCCAGGATGACAGATAATGGCTACGCCCATCCAATCGAGGGTGTCGTCGCAACAGTGGATCTGAATGCCGAAAAGGTCATCGGCATCGTGGATGATGGGAACATCGTTCCCATTCCCACCACTGCGTTCAATTATGATCCTGACAGCCTCCCTTCTCCGCGCACGACCCTCAAGCCATTGCATATCGAACAGCCCGAAGGACCAAGCTTTTCCGTAAACGGATGGGAAACCCGCTGGCAGAATTGGTCTTTTCGTGTCGGTTTCACGCAAAGGGAAGGACTTGTCCTTCATCAACTCTGCTGGAATCAGGACGGTAAGACCCGTCCCATCATCTATCGCGCCAGTGTAACCGAAATGGTGGTTCCCTATGCCGATCCAACGACCAACCATTACTGGAAAAGTGCATTTGATGGCGGGGAATATGGACTGGGAACCCTGGCGAACAGCCTTGCGCTGGGATGTGACTGTCTGGGACTGATCCGCTATTTCGACATTCCCCTTCCAACCGATGATGGCACGCCGCGCATCCTGCGCCGTGGGGTGTGCATGCATGAAGAAGATTATGGTACTTTATGGAAACATTATGATGCGCGTTCAGGCGTGCATCAGGTCCGCAGGTCACGTCGGCTTGTGATTTCCTTTTTCGCAACCGTCGGAAATTATGATTATGGATTTTACTGGTATCTTTACCTCGACGGCACCATCCAGTTGGAAGCCAAACTGACCGGCATTATCCAGACGGCCGCCATCGCACCTGACACTCCCTATCCCTGGGGTGGTATGGTTGCGCCGGGATTGGGCGGTCCCACCCATCAGCATTTCTTCAATGTACGATTGCATATGATGCTTGATGGCATTGGGAACAGCCTGACGGAAACCGAATTCCACCCGCGCCCCATGGGAAAAGACAATCCATACGGCAATGTTTTCGACACCCGCACCCGGCTTCTGTGCAATGAACAGGACGCCGCGCGTGAAGCCGATGGCAGGACCGGACGCTTCTGGAAAATCGTCAATCCCAATACCGTAAATTCCGTCGGGGCGCACCCTGGTTACAAACTGGTTGTAACACCTTCCCCACTGATGCTGGCCGACCCCAAAAGTACGGTCAGCCAGCGCGGCGGTTTCGCTACCAAGCATGTCTGGGCGACCCCTTACGATCCCGACCAACGTTACGGCAGCGGAGAACTTCCAAACCAGAGCCCCGGGGGCGATGGCCTTCCTGCATTCATCAGGAATGACAGGCCAATTGAGAACTCCAACCTCGTCGTATGGCATACATTCGGGCATACCCACATCTGCAAACCCGAAGACATGCCGATCATGTCGGTTGAATATGCAGGCTTCATGCTCAAGCCGGTGCAGTTCTTCAGCAGCAACCCCACCATGGACCTTCCGGCTGCCAAGGACAGCAAAAGCGTACAGGATGGCCTGTCTGGATGCTGTCAGAATGAGTGCAAGGGTAGCTGAGGCATAACAAGAAAAGGGCGTCCCCGTGAACGATACAGCAGGCGCAACCACACCTACCCTGCTCCTTCAGATGTATGTCGAAGGATGCAAGACGCTGGATGTCAGACTTCTGCGCAACTGCTTTCATGCGACCGCTGTCATGAACGGGTTTATGGGGAGGCAGCTTTATCTAGGTCAACCAGATCCATTTTTCGATGACGTGACAGATCTTCAGTTACGGGCGATAGACAACAGCAGATCAACTTATGAGATAAAATCGGTTCAGAAATTCGGGAATATTGCATCAGCCATTGTCATCACCGAATATTTCGCCAGTCAGCATAATTTTATCGATTTGATGCATATGATTTTTGAAGCAGATCGATGGTGGATTATATCCAAAACATTCACTACCCGAGAGGGACCTTGAGTTCAGGTTGCAATCATGCAGGTCATCATGCGTGACTGGTGAATGCTTAAACACTGCTCGATACAGTTACGCTCGCAGCTTTCTCGTGATGAGTATCAGTGACAACGGCGGTATCGAGATAACCTCGAACATCATCCTGCCCCAGTCAGAACAGCGTGCCATGGCTATGGCACTACATCGCGCCGGACATGACGCAACAGAAAAAAAGCGGCTTGGCCGCCGTCGTCGAGGAACCCAAGGTCGATGGTTCAGGGTGATACTTTCTAAACTTGCCCTGGTCTTTTCCGTCTGTTTCCCATGTGTTTCCTGCACGTATTTCCGAGGCCACGTTCTTCTCTGCTGCCTTCGATCGGTCCGGACTGATCGCCGCAGCATGACTTAACAATTCCTACATATCGCGAGGAGCGAATTGGCGGCAATCCAAGGACTGTCGCGTGATGCTGTCTCCAAAAGCGCCCATCTCGACCGCCCTTCCACCCAAGCGAAGTTACGCGAGATGGTCGAGATCCTCAATCGCATCCACCCTTGGACAGATTCAACCCAACAGACTTTCGCGTGGTACCGATCAGGATCCCTACCCTCCTTCGGTGACCAAACTGCCGAGGCGCTCGTCCTAGAGGGGCGCGCCAATACCATCAGACGTTACCTGAATCAGATATGCGACCGGCAGCTACGCGTGAGGTTCAACGGGCAATTACCGTGGGGAAGCATCCCGAAAATAATCGAGTTTGAAAAATGGCCGAGATTGATGGATCCGTCCAGTCGGGCTTTGGCAAAGCCGAGCCCGGAACGAACTATCCGGTCCGGCCCAGCAAGCGCGGATGAGAGCAGTTCTGTTCTTCTTCAGGCGCCTCACCTATATGTATCACTCGGCACATATTGGGGATCAGGATGACGAAGACGCCTGCAGCACGACGCGGCAGACCGCGTACCTTTGATCGGGACGCAGCACTCCGAAGCGCCATGAATGTGTTCTGGCAGCATGGTTTTGACGGTACGTCGATGACGCAGCTTGTCGATGCAATGCAGATCAACTCGCCCAGCATTTACGCTGCCTTTGGCAGCAAGGAAGACCTCTTCCGCGAGGCGGTCGAACTGTACGTCGCATCCGATGGCGGTTCGACCATGCGGGCGCTGACCGGTGACGGTGACGTGCGCGATGCGCTACGATCGATGCTGGCCGAGACGATCCAGACCTTTACCCGCCATGACGAACCACGCGGTTGCCTCATCGTGCTCGGCGCGCGTCATCTCGGGCCTGTCGGCGATCCCGTCCGCACCTTCCTGCGTGACCAGCGCGAACGCATCCGCATCCTGCTCGTAGAACGTCTGTTAAAGGCAAAACAGAATGGCGAACTGGGAGCCGAAGCTGATGAGGAGACGCTCGCGACCTGCGTCATGACGTTCCTCAATGGGATATCGATCGAAACCGTGGACGGCGCGTCACAGCCGACGCTGCTCGCTGCGGCCGGGTTGTTCGTGGATCGCCTGCTTCCCCGCTGACATTATGTGCTGATCGTCACAGAATCCTTGCAGACCAGCACTGAGCGATATATGTGCTGTGCATCACATAAAGGATGATGCGCATGCAACCTGCCGGATTTCCGATCAGCGAACCTGTCGCCGGCTTTGGTTCGGTAACGGGCGTTCCCCTTCTACCGGATGGCCTTGCTAACGCCGTCAATAGCTATCTGGTCCCGAAACAGCCCGTATCCCTGCTCGTAGCACGTCAGGCCTTTTTCGCACCCTACGCCTGACAGACAGGAAACACGACATGACCCAACCTTCCCTGACACACGCCATGGCCCAGATCGGTGACGTGCGCCTCCATTATGTCCGCGCCGGTCAGGGTGAGCCGGTGCTGCTTGTCCATGGCTGGCCCCAGACGTGGTACGAATGGCATCGCGTCATTCCCCACCTCGTCAAGGCTGGCCATGAAGTGATCGCGGTCGACATGCGCGGTGCCGGTGATTCCTCGCGTCCGGCCAGCGGTTACGACAGCAACACCGTCGCCGACGAGTTGCACGCACTCGTCCGGCAGCTTGGCTTCGCAAGCATCGCCTGGTGGCGCACGATAACGGCGCGCGGGTGGCCTATGCCTATGCCGCCCGTCATCAGGCCGAGGTCAAGAGTCTGGTGTTCCTCGAAAGCAAGATCCTCGGCATAGAAAGCGACGATGATGCATCGAAGGAATATTGGCATTTCGGCTTCCATCAGGAGGCAGACCTGCCGGAATTGCTGCTTGCTGGGCGCGAGCGCGCGTATCTTAGCTTCTTCTTCAAGCGCTATTCGTTCGACCCGCTTTCGATCACGGAAGCCGATATCGACGAATATGTCCGCTGCTATAGCGGGCTTGGTGGAATGCGCGCCGGTTTCAGTTACTACCGCGCCTTTCCGGAAACCGCAGTGCAAAGCCGTGAACTGGCAAGAACGAAGCTGACGATTCCGGTCCTTGCCTATGGCGGATCACATTGCATGGGCGAGATTCCGCTTCGCTCGATGAGCCTGGTGGCCAATGATGTGCAGGGCGGCGTCATTCCCGACTGCGGCCACTGGGTACCCGACGAGAAACCGGAATGGATCGCGCGGGAGATCATTCGGTTTCACGGGGTCTAAGGCTAAGGAAACCAGGCCGCTTTGTGAGACACCATTTCCAAACTCGCAACTTGACGATGTTACCGATCAGTAACCACGGTCGGGACAACGTAACTTATCGGTCAGTCATATGAAGCTTTCCATACCCCGAACCAAGGGAACACAACGCCCGCACGTCTTCGTGCTGGTGGTCGGGCTCACCTTTCTCTCGCTGCTGGTATCCGCCGGTGTCCGGGCCACGCCCGGCGTGCTGATGATGCCGTTGCAGGACGCCTTGGGCTGGAGCCGCAGCAGCATTTCCGTCTCCGCCGCCGTGGGGATATTCCTGTACGGACTCGTCGGGCCTTTCTCCGCCGCCCTCATGCAGAAGTTCGGCATCCGCCGCATGCTGATTGGTGCGCTGCTGCTGATCGGTCTGTCGACGCTCATGTCACTGGGCATGACGCAGCCCTGGCAGTTCTTTCTGACCTGGGGTGTGCTGACCGGTTTCGGCACGGGTGCGGTGGCGATGGTATTGGGCGCCACGGTGGTGAACCGCTGGTTCGTGGCCCGGCGCGGCACGATCATGGGGCTGCTGGCCGCCAGCACCGCAACGGGTTCACTGCTTTTCCTGCCGGGCCTTGCGGCACTTACCCATCATTTCGGGTGGCGGGCACCTGTCATGGCCGTTGCCGCAACCACCCTGATACTGGTGCCCCTTGTGGCCCTTTTCCTGCCAGAGCACCCTGAGGATCGTGGACTGGTGCCACATGGGGCGGAACCGGATCATGAACCGCTGCGGTATACGGACCAGAACCCTTTACGCACGGCCATAACGGCCCTGCTGGCGGTCGCGCGCAAACGAGACTTCTGGTTTCTGTTCGCGACCTTCTTTGTGTGTGGCTTCACCACGAACGGGCTGATCGGCACGCATTTCATCGCAATCTGCGCTGACCATGGCATCGGGGAAGTTCCGGCGGCAGGATACCTTGCCATGATGGGGATGTTCGATCTTGTCGGCACCACGCTGTCTGGCTGGCTGACAGACCGGCTGGATGCGCGCTGGCTGCTATTTTCCTATTATGGACTGCGGGGGCTGTCGCTCATTGCGCTACCCTTCATCGATTTCTCGCCTGAAAGCCTGATGATCTTCGGGATATTCTACGGCCTCGACTGGATCGCAACGGTTCCGCCAACCCTGCGCCTGTCCAACATGGCATTTGGGGAACGCTCTGCCCCGATCGTGTTCGGCTGGATCATGTTCGGGCACCAGATTGGGGCTGCCTGTGCCGCCTCCCTCGCAGGCATGCTGCGACAGGCGCAGGGAAGCTATCAGGACATGCTTGTGCTGGCGGGCGTTGCTGGAGTAATTGCCGCATTTCTTGCCGTAAGCATTGGCAAGGGTCGTGTCTTGCAGAAAACAGTGGTCTGATCGAATCATTAAAGGATATTGCATGTTTTTTGGAGGAACCGGATGCCGCTGCCCATCCACGCGCGGCGTAGCCTGAGGACAGCATGGTTCGAACCGCGTGATCTGTTTTACGGATCAGGTCTTCCTTCCAACACGTTTCAGGCTTGATCGAACGACAAGGACATGAAACGGCTTAATCAAGGCCAGATAAAGACGACCCAGATTATTGTGGCAATGAACGACGGTAGTGACGAGCACCTCAAAATCGCTTCTGTTAACTGGCATTCGGAGCAGGATCGAAATCTTGAAATCAAGGTGCCGGTCATTTTCACCAAGTACAAGCTCATTGGCATTACGTGCAAGAACCGGGAAAAAATCGATGGATTTATTTCCCTCCGCCCGCGCCTTACATCGGAGTTCATCCGTTGTTTTTAAACCGAAGCGAGCGACTATATTGTCGCGTATTGCCAGAAGACCACGAACCCACCAGGCAGGACGATCAAAAATGATATGCGCTATAAGGTCTATGTCGTAGGGCACATCATTATGAGGTATTATGCTAAAGGAGTCGACAAGGTCGGCGTCCTTGAATGCGCTGGCAATACAGAGGTGGTCCCCATTTTTCGGACAGGGCGATAAGCTATCATCTGGCCTGAACGAGGACGGGTTTTATGGGCAAGGTTACGCGGAAGAGGTATGCGGCAGAGTTCAAGTCACGGGTTGCGCTGGAGGCGATCCGTGGGGAACTGACGCTGGCGGAACTGGCTTCGAAACATGGGGTACATCAGACGATGATCGCCCAGTGGAAACGGCAGGCGATCGAGGGGATGGCGGCGACCTTTTCCGGGAAGACGGTGGCTGAGCCCCCGGTCAGCCCAGCTGACGTGGAGAAACTGCACGCGAAGATAGGCGAACTTCTCGTGGAACGGGATTTTTTACGCGATGCCTCTGCTCGGTTGGGCGTGATCAGAGGCGGCAGATGATTGACCCGAAGAGAGCATGCCTGCCGATAATCCGGCAATGCACGCTGCTGCAACTCAACCGGTCGGGCGTCTACTATCGGCCTGTGCCACAGAGCGAAGCCAATCTGGAGCTGATGCGGCTGATCGACGCCCAGTTCCTGGAAACGCCGTATTATGGCTCACGGCAGATGACATGGCATCTGCGCCGCCAGGGACATGAAGTGGGCCGCAAGCGGGTCCGGCGGCTCATGGCGATCATGGGCCTGCGGGCGATCTACCAGAAGCCGCGCACGACCGTGCCCCATCCGGAGCATCGGAAATATCCATATCTGCTACGGGATCTGGTCATCAATCGGCCTGACCAGGTCTGGTGTTCCGATATCACATATATTCCCATGAAACGGGGATTTCTCTATCTCGTGGCGATCATGGACTGGTTCACGCGCAAGGTCCTGTCCTGGCGTCTGTCGAACACGATGGACGTGGAGTTCTGTATCGAGGCGCTACAGGATGCCCTCATGCGCTATGGCGCCCCGGACATTTTCAATACTGACCAGGGGTCGCAATTTACGACACCCCGTTTCAGCGGGATACTGGAAGAGCGTCAGATCCGCATCAGCATGGATGGGCGCGGTCGCTGGCTGGACAACGTGTTCATCGAGCGTCTGTGGCGGTCGCTGAAATACGAATGCGTCTACCTGTACGCGTTCGAGACCGGATCAGAGCTGAGGGCCGGGCTTGGCAGATGGATCGCCCATTATAACGAAAGGCGTCCGCATACGGCGCTGGCTGGACGAACGCCCGATGAGGCGTATCATGACGTGCCGACGCCATCTGGTCCGGGGTTAACCCCGGACCAGATGGCCAACAGCAACGCCGTCAGAAGGGCGGCATAACAACAACCGGGTATAGCTTATCAAGCCCGCAAAACTGTCCGAACGGACGGGACCACCTCAATACTGCTCTCTGTAGGCAGATTGACCAACTGCACAGCATTGCCCGCACCATTCAATATCAGATTCATCCGAATGTACCGCCCTGACCGCCTTAAGCTGCCCCCAACAGGCTTTTATCGAACAATGCCTGAAACTGTACGAATGGCCCTAGCGCTACCACCTGACGATCAAGCAGATGTTCCTGAATCATCGGCAAGCGATCAAGTTCGGTGTGGAGAGCTGCTTCATCAGCCACTTCGTAGATCAGCGTGACGACAGGCGGGCCTGGCGAGAAATAGAACTCGCGGAGCACGCCATTATTATAAGACTCCCAGACCGCCTTGATCTCCGCAACCATGTGCGGTGCGATGTCTTCCACTTTCTTGCCGGCAGCCGGCGTCAATAAGACCAGGTATTTCATCTCTCTCTCCATTTTAAGTAAAACTTAATATGTGGCGGATGAGGATGTTCTTGAAGCTAAGTAGCGTTCATGTCAGTGTTGACTGCATGTCCACACTGTCGCTGTCTCCGGGCCTTCTTCAGCTTTTGTGGTTCGTGCGCATCGTTGAAGCGGGCTCATTCGCAGAGGCTGCTCGCCGCGCGGGCGTTACAACTTCAGCCATATCAAAGGCCCTGACCCGGTTTGAACAAAAGCATGGTGTTCGTCTGCTACACCGCACGACGCATGCCCTCTCGCTGACGGATGAGGGTGACCGCCTGTTTGGCCAGGGTCGTCATCTGCTGGACAGTCTGGAGCAGATTGAAACGTCACTCGCTGAATTGGGAAACCAGAGTGCCATCGGGCGTGTCCGGATCACCGCTCCAACAGCCTTTGCGCGCGCCTGTATCATGCCCGAACTCCCTGCGTTCCTGCATGCGCATCCGGAAATCAATATCGAGATCCAACTCGGGGACGAAATGGCGGACCTCGCCACACGTGGCATCGATCTTGCTATCCGCTCCGGTAGTCTCGTCGGTCTGCCCGGCCATATCTCTCGCAAACTATACTCGTTCCCCTGGATAGCATGTGCCACCCCCGAATATCTTCGGCTTCATGGCGTGCCAGAAACACCGGCGGACCTGGCAGGACACAGGCAGATCGGCTTCAGGAACAAGGGGACAGGCCAGATCGACAACTGGCGCTTCGTGTCACCGGTGAACGGAAAGGCCATACGTCATGTTCCCCGGCCCAAGCATGTCTTCGACGATGGTGAGGCCGCCTGGAGCATCGTTCGGGCCGGGTTCGGCATCGGATGGGCACCTGCGTGGCTGGGTCTTGATGATCTTCGCAGCGGCCATGTCGTCGAGATATTAAAGGACTGGCGGATCGCCGAGGCGCCTCTTTCTGCCGTACGTCTGGAGAAACGCCATACGCCTGCGCGCACGCAAATCGTTATGGACTTTCTTGCCGCCCTGCCTTCGACCTGGCAGATTTAAAAGTGCGGGCGGCCACCGTCCGCCTGCCAGATGTCGTCAAACAAACGGACGACCTCGGGCGCGGGATTTTCGCTTCGGGCCTATACCGGTTCCCCAAGATGTTCCCGCATCCATTGAGTTTCCTCGCTGGGGCTGCGGCGGAAATGGCGCCTGAAGTCCCGGCTGAACTGGGCAGGACTGGCATAGCCGACTTCGGCGGCAATCGCAGCAATCGATCCCTTCCGCCGCGCGATCATCAGCCTGGCTTCGTGCAGCCGCAGGGCCTTGATGTACTGGATCGGGGTATTCCCGGTAAGGGACTTGAAGCCGGCGTGATAGGAAGGAACGCTCATACCGACCGTTGCAGCAAGCTCCGGTACCGACAATCCTTCATTGTAGCGTTCGCGGATCAGCGACAGGCTCTGCACGATCCTGCCTGTCGTGCCGTTGCGACGCAGCGCCACCATCAGCGAGCCCCCCTGAGGACCGATCAGGACGCGATAATGTAACTCACGCAGCAATCCCGGGCCAAGAATGGCGAGTTCCTGCGGATGATGGAGAGCATGAAGTAGACGCTGCAGCACGTCAGCAATGGAGGGCACCATCCGGCTTGAAACCAGACTTCTTGCCTTCTCCCTCTCGTCATGATCGACCTGCCCTTCCAGTACGGTCACGATTTCAGCGGCAAGATGCAGATCAAAATCGAAGTAGATGGCGAGCAGAGGATGCTCGGGACTAGCTTGCGAAGCCATCCGAAAAGGCACGGGGACCGAAACTGCAAGGTAATGGTCGGCGTCATAGCGGTAGACCTCACCATTAAGGAAGCCCTGCTTGGACCCTTGCAATACGAAGACCGCACCGGGGCGATAAAGGACCGGCACATCTTCAAGAATGGTCTCGGAACGCAGGATGCGGATACAAGGCAAGGGCGTGGCGTTGTAGCCATGTCGCGGTGCGAGCCTGCCTGCCAGCGCGAGGAGCGGAGACGATGCGGGTTGAGGATTCATAGGATCGAGCAAGATAATCAGAGGAAATGCGATAGAGAACGTATCGATATGATATTATTGGTCAAGGCTTGAATACAATCAAGCAGAGCAGAGCCATGCCAGAGCAGACTTTTTTCATCACGGGCGCCAACTCGGGGTTGGGGTTTGCCATTGCCCGAGCCGCCCTTGATGCGGGCCACAGGGTAATCGGGGCAGTCCGGTCAGAAACCGCAAGGGCCTCGTTACTGGAACGACTACCGGATGCCCGCGTGGTCCTTTGTGACGTCACCGCATTCGACCGCATTCCCGCCATCGTCGCACAGGCAGAAGAAGACCACGGCCCGGTCGATGTGCTCATCAACAATGCCGGCTACGGACATGAAGGCATTCTGGAGGAATCCCCTCTCGAGGAAATGCGCCATCAGTTCGACGTCAATGTCTTTGGTGCGGTTGCGGTCGCCAAAGCCTTCCTGCCACGTTTTCGCGAACGGCGCAGAGGGTTCATCGTGAACGTGACATCAATGGGTGGTCTGATCACGATGCCCGGCATAGCGTATTACTGCGGCAGCAAATTCGCCCTACAGGGGATTTCGGAAGTCATGCGCGCCGAAATGGCGCCCTTCGGCGTTCATGTCACGGCGCTGTGCCCCGGATCATTCCGCACAGACTGGGCCGGACGTTCGATGGTCAGGACCGAGCGCTCGATTGCGGACTATGATGCTCTGTTCGATCCCATCCGGGCTGCTCGACACGAAAAGGACGGCAGGCAGTTGGGCGACCCGGCGAAACTCGCCGCCGCAGTGCTTCAGCTTGTTGCGTCGGACGCGCCCCCGCCGCAACTCCTTCTGGGCAGTGACGCCCTGCGTCTGGTGCGTGAACGTCTCTCCCGCCTGGAAAGAGAAATTGCGGATTGGGAGGACTTGACCCGAGCGACGGACGGCTGACGTTTTCGCACGCCACTGTTCGCTGACGGTGGTGCAGGCCTGACCACGCCCTGCGCCACGTTACCGGGATGGCGGCTGTCACAGGCTGCCACCCTGCCCTCCGCCGAAACGCTCACCCTTCGGGCCGCGACCCTGCAATCAGAACATCAACAAGACGTTTTGCACGCGGCTCCCAGCCGGGACCTGTCGCGTAGTTCGAAACGCCGCCGAGGGCGCACAACAGGTCTACCGGTTCGATGTCAGGCCTGATGTCACCGCTTTCTATCGCACGGGTGACAAGCCCGCCAACCGCGGCGGTGAGAACGGTGCGGGAATCCGCATAGATCGCGTCCGTTCCGCCAATAAGGCTATTTAGTGCTGGGGCGATCACCTGCTTGGTCGCGATGTAATCCACAAACAGGTTCAGCCACGCGCGCAGCGCTTCAACGGGCGCATGAGTCTCCGCGAGACGGGTGGCTGCCGCTGCGAGCCTGTTCAGTTCATCACGATAGACCGCCTCAATCAGGGCGTCGCGATTGGCGAAATGGCGATACAGCGTGCCAATCCCCACGCCGGTACGCCGCGCAATTTCATCCAGGGGAATGTCGATTTCGCCTGATCCAAAGGCAGTCCTGGCCGTTTCCAGCAGGCGTTCGCGATTTTTGCGTCCATCGCTGCGTGGCCTGCGCCGGCGCGTCTGGTCCTCTTTCACGTCTTTCCCTCTTGTTAAACGGATGAATGCTCCGTATATAAATAAGCGGAGCATGCTTCCACATAACTCCCCGGGTGCCCATTCAGCAAGGAATGGCGTTCCCTTCATGCTGGAGGCCTATCATGGCACAGACTATGACACAGCAGTTTGGCGCAACATCCACGACCGAGGATGTCCTGCGCGACGTTTCCCTTGCCGGAAAGCGCGTCCTCGTCACCGGCGTTTCAGCAGGACTGGGCGTTGAGACAGCACGTGCGCTGGCAGCCCACGGGGCCACGGTTGTGGGGGCCGTACGCAACCTTGCGAAGGCAGAACACGCCACCGCACAGGTGCGAACGGATGCGGAAAAAGGCGGCGGATCGCTTGAACTGCTTGAACTTGACCTCGCGGATCTCGCCAGCGTTCGTGCCGCCACGGACCGCCTGAATGCGGCAGGCAAACCGTTCGATCTGGTCATTGCCAATGCGGGCGTAATGGCGACCCCTTTCGGGCATACGAAGGATGGATTCGAAACCCAGTTCGGCACCAATCATCTGGGGCATTTCGTGCTGGTCAACCGCATTGCCGGCCTGCTGCGGACAGGGTCCCGTCTGGTCAATCTTTCCTCCGCCGGGCATCGTTTTTCGGATGTCGATCTTGCCGATCCGAACTTCGAACACACACCGTATGACCCCTGGATTGCTTATGGCCGGTCAAAGACTGCCAATATCCTGTTCGCGGTTGCTTTCGATGCCCGGCACAAGGCGCAGGGCATACGGGCCACTGCCGTGCACCCCGGCGCGATCATGACGGAACTCGTGCGTTATCTGCCGGAGGGCGCACTGGAAGCAATGGAGGCGCAGATCAACGCGCAGGCGGCCGCCGCAGGTAAACCGCCATTCGAGTTCAAGACAGTGCCGCAGGGTGCTGCGACCTCGGTATGGGCTGGCGTCGTTGCTGCCGCCGATGCAGTCGGCGGACATTATTGCGAGGACTGCCACGTCGCACCGGTCATTCCCAATGACGCGCCCAAAGGGCTGCTTGATGAGGGTGTCCGTGCCTATGCCGTCGATCTGGCCCATGCCGAGGCATTGTGGGCAAAAAGCGAGGAAATGGTGGGAGAGCGGTTCGCATCGTAACCGCCGCCTGCATGACAGCCTGATCTGAAGAGGCATCAATGCCTGCCAGATCGGGCCCTCCCCTATGAATGAACTGACCATTTCCTGCCTGCCGATCCGCTTTACATTCTTGGTGGATCAGCAGGCTGCGTTTCCTTTGTCATTCTTCAGGCTGCTTTCTTTCCGCCTGCAGGACGGCACCAGTATCAACTTCATCAAGCAACAGTTTTGCTTCAGTGATGCCTACCCTTTGTCCGGGCGTCAGGAAGAGGGTGGCGCTGCGCTTGATGGTCAGTCGAACGAACATCCGGATGAACGAGTAATCAATTGAAAGGACAGGCATATGCCTAAAATCTGGTTTGTAACCGGCAGTTCACGTGGTCTTGGCCGCGACATTGTCGAGGCCGCCCTGTCGGCCGGTGATAGCGTCGTTGCAACGGCGCGCAAGCCCGCTGATCTCGATGCGCTGGTTGCTCAATATGGCGCGCGCATATTGCCCCTGCCCCTTGACGTCACCGACGCCAAAGCAGCCCAAACTGCTGTCCTGCAGGCAAAAGAGCATTTCGGCCGTATTGATGTCGTGGTCAATAATGCAGGCTATGCCAATACGGCCTCGGTCGAAGACATGGCGATCGAGGACTTTACCCAGCAGGTCCAGACGAACTTCTTTGGCGTCGTCTATGTCAGCAAGGCTGTGCTTCCCATCCTGCGCGAACAGGGGCACGGCCATATCTTCCAGATAGCTTCTGTCGGCGCGCGTATCACGGTTCCCGGTCTGGGTGCCTATCAGGCTGCCAAATTCGCGGTGCGTGGCTTCTCTCTGGTTCTGGCGCAGGAAATGGCACCGCTCGGCGTCAGGGTCACAACGATCGAACCGGGCGGGATCAGAACTGACTGGGCTGGCTCGTCCATGAAAATCCCGCCGATCAGTGCACCCTATGAACAGACAGTCGGGGCCTTTGCAAAGAGGATACGTGAGGGTTCAGGCCATCAGAGTTCGGACCCCGCCAAGATCGCCAGCCTGATTGTCGGTCTGGCGAACCGGGAGGACGCGCCGATGGAACTGCTTGTTGGTGTCGATGCGGTTGAATATGTGAAACGGTCTGACGAAGCCGTGACGGAGAATGACCGTAAGTGGCACGACCTTTCGATCACGACCACGGCAGACTGATGCATGATGTCTCTCCGGTTAGCAAAGGTAACGGACGAATAAGTTAGACCGCAGGAACGACGGTGCCGGTTTCGATCGCATGGTGAGGCGGGTCGGGACCGGCCTTTTCAAAGTCGGGATCACTGATCGGCAGTTTTGCCCGGGCAAAGCTTCAGCCTGTCAATCAGCCACCGACCCGCGCGCCCCGGCGGCTCGGCCGTGGGATAAACGACCGTCATGGGCATATCCACTCCCCCTTGGGAGATGTTGTCGATGCGGAGTTCGACCAGCCGGCCGCTTTCGATATCGGCCTGCACTATGTGCGACGGCATCCCGCCCCAGCCTAGGCCACCAAGAAGAAAATGATGCTTGGCGTAGAGATCCGCGAGCCGCCATGTCAGTGGGGACATGATGCCACGTTCCTTGCCAGCAGACAGATTTGTGCGGTCGGTCAGCACAAGCTGGACGTGGCGGGCCAGTTCTTCCTTGGGAATGATACCGTCAATCCGTGCCAGAGGATGGTCATGGGCGGCCACGATCAGGAAACGGATATCCCCCAGCGCCTCGCTGGACATGGAAGCGGGAACATCGGGCAGAGGACCGGCAATACCAATGCTGGCCCGCCCGTCGAGAAGCGGCTGAAACACGCCGCCAAGGGCCTCGACATACAGCCGCAGGGGCGTGTGCGGAAATGTCTCGCGGAATTTCGCAGCCACGGCTGTGATGCGGTCCATCGGGAAGAACACGTCCACCACAACCGACAGTTCGGGCTCCAGTCCCGACGCCATGCCCTTCGCCCGCGCCTTCATGAAGTCCACATTCGCGACCACGCCGCGCGCATCGGCCAGCAGCACCCGGCCAGCGGGCGTCAGTTGCGGGTAACGACCGGACCGGTCGAAGAGCACGATCCCCATCTGCGCTTCAAGTGTTGCGATCATTTCACTGACCGCTGATTGCGACCGGTGCAGCCACCGGGCCGCCGCCGAGAAGCTGCCTTCATCGCTGGCGGCAATGAAGGTACGCAGTTGATCCAGTGATACGCCGTCCAGCATAGGCCCCCAATCCATCGCTCCTTGCGGTATTATATATCGGAATATAGCGACTTTATAGATGGATAAATCCATGGGACATGCTGGATCATGTTCAGGGCAATCAGAAACCTATTTTCAGGGCGTAACAGAAAAGCCCTGTCCAATTCCTCTGCGGAGACGACCACGATGAAGATCCTGCATATTGATTCCAGCATTCTCGGCAACCATTCGGTCAGCCGCCAGCTTTCGGCAGAAACCGTCGCGCAGCAGAAGGCCGCGCACCCGGACGCCACCGTCACCTATCGGGATCTTGCTGCAAATCCCATCCCCTATCTGACCGGTGAGCACATGGCGGCATTCCAGGGGGCGCCGGTAACGGACGCCGCACTTGCCGATGATCTGGAGACCGGCAACGGGTATATCGATGACCTTCTGGCGGCTGACATCATCGTCATTGGCGTACCGATGTACAATTTATCTGTTCCCGCCCAGCTCAAATCCTGGATCGATCGCGTGGTTGTCGCGGGCAGGACGTTCCAGTATGGCGCGGCCGGCCCCGAAGGTCTGCTTCCAAAGGGCAAGAAGGCGTTCATCATCTCGACGCGCGGCGGGGTCTATACCGGGGACAGCCCGGCCGCTGCGCTGGATTATCAGGAGAAGTATCTCGGCACCGTCCTCGCATTCATCGGCCTGACGGATGTTACCTGGATACGCGCTGAAGGACTGGCGCTGGGGCAGGATGCAAAAGACGCCGCCATTGTGCAGGCCCAGGGCGAAATTGCCGGTCTTCCGGTCTGAATACTGTTTTATCTCAGAGGAATACGCCCCATGATCAAACGTCATTTCGCCACGTCCGCCCTTGTGGCGGCCGTCATATTCGGTGCGGTTTCACAGGCTTCCGCCCAGCAGGTTGCCAGCCCCGACCCATCAGCGGTGAAGGCTGGCACCTACAAGGTCGAGCCCTATCACACGCAGGTCGGCTTCACCCTTTTGCATATGGGCTTCAGCAATTTCTCCGGTTTTTTCACGGGAGCATCCGGTTCGCTCACGATTGATCCCGCCCATCTTGCTGCAACCAGTCTTGATGTCACCATTCCGGTGCAGTCGGTTGACACCACGGTGCCGAAGCTGGATGGCGAACTGAAAAGTGCGCAGTGGTTTGACGCAGACAAGTTTCCCAACGCGACGTTCAGATCGACCCGGGTCGTCCGGACCGGTGCGAACACCGCGAATATCACCGGCAACCTGACCCTGCACGGCGTGACAAAGCCGGTCACGCTCAAAGCCCGCCTGATCGGCAGCGGAACCAACCCGCTCGACAAGATGTTTACCGTAGGTTTTGAAGCAACAGGTACGATTGTCCGCAGTCAGTTTGGCGTCAAACAGTACGTGCCGCTCGTGGGTGACGACGTGACGCTGACGATCGCCGGCGCGTTCGAGTTGCAGCAGTAAACAGCAATCAGCGCCATGGTCTGTTGAGCGCTATACGCGTCTGACGATCATTCTTCACTGGATCATGGCGCCTAGTATCGCAATTAGTTGCGTGTTAGGCATCTCCGATTTGAACCTCTGAAATCAGTCCATTGATTTATTTGTGTTTTATCGACGCCCCACCATGCGGCCAAACAAAAACCCCACGAACCTTTTGGCTTCGTGGGGTTTTCTATATGTCGTTTGGTTGCGGGGGCAGGATTGCTTCTCAAGTTGCGACAATCGCAAGGTGAGAATAAAGCGGGCTTAATAGACTGTTTCGACGCACTTTTTTCTGCGTTCACCTGATCCCTTACTGCAATCAATGAGCTCCTCTCCTCGTAGAATGGAGGATTTATTTATACGAAGCTGTGTCCGCTTGCGCTCTCATCCCCGACGCTACATGGCCACGAGCATGTTTCCGAAACCGGACCTGCCTTGCGATCGTTGAACGGCTATGAATCGGACGCTTTAGCTGCACGTCTCAGATCAGCCCAGTCCAGTAGGGCTATGAAAACCGGACCGAGCGCTTTGCCAATGTCCGTCAGGCCATATTCGACTTTAGGCGGAACTTGTGCGTGGACCGTGCGGAAAATGACCTTTTCCTGCTCCAGTGCACGAAGCTGCTGGATCAGCATTTTCTGTGAAATATCCGGTATGGCTCTTTGCAGGTCT
Organism: Gluconacetobacter entanii; assembly: GCF_013155425.1. Taxonomy (NCBI): domain Bacteria; kingdom Pseudomonadati; phylum Pseudomonadota; class Alphaproteobacteria; order Acetobacterales; family Acetobacteraceae; genus Gluconacetobacter; species Gluconacetobacter entanii. The sequence goes on from NZ_JABJWD010000059.1 coordinate 47,080, forward strand.
GAAAAACGCATGACCGGCCCCTCAAAAAGCCAGGCCAGAATCATCATCTTCCACCGTCCTTCGAGAATGCGAATAGCGCACTGCATATCGGCGGCCGAGCTGGAACGGGGACGTGCATTGTAGATGGTTTTCATATCTGAATCGGGCATGGTTACCTTTTGGTGGGTATTGAACTTTTTTGTGCGTTCTTGTCACGACGACAGCACTGTAGCACAGAGAAAGGCGCAACAGCGGTCTCGGCTTCACCCCTGACTGAAGGAAACACCTGCCATGTCCATGCGCGCGTGGCGCTTCGACGCCCTCTCTTCTCTCAGTGACCTTTCCGTGCACAGTGAACCGATGCCCGCACCTCAGCGCGGAGAAGTTCTTGTAAAGGTGCGTGCTGTTTCCCTGAATTATCGTGATATTGCACCCATTCTCGGTCGCTATGTCTGGCCAGCGGAGTCAGGGCTTATCCCATGCAGCGATGCTGCGGGGGAAATCGTCAGTGTCGGCGAAGACGTGACGGTTTTCCGCCCGGGAGACCGGATTGTCAGCAGCTTTCATGCTCGCTGGCTGGGCGGCAGACCGCCGACAGGTTTGATGCTGGAAAGCTACGGCACCGGTTCGGATGGCTGGCTGACTGAATACAAGGTCGTCTCACAGGAAGCGGTGGTGCCTCTTCCGGAGAAGGTCTCATTTAAGGAAGGGGCCACACTGCCCTGTGCTGCCGTGACGGCTTGGAACGCTCTGTCGGGCGCCCTCCCTATGCGAGCCGGACAGACAGTCCTGACCCTTGGAACAGGCGGTGTTTCGATGTTTGCGGTGCAGCTTGCCAAAGCCGTGGGAGCGACCGTGATCTCAACGACGTCCAGTGGGGAAAAGGCCGAACGGCTGAAGGCATTGGGAGCAGATCATATTGTCAATTACAGGGATATTCCGAACTGGGGCCGATACATCAAGGATGACATCACTGGTAGAACAGGCGTGGACTGTGTCGTTGAAGTCGGCGGTCCTGCGACGATCAATCAGTCTCTCGATGCTGTTCGCTGGGGTGGAGAGGTTGTGCTGGTCGGGTTTCTGAGTAGTGACAATCCGGGAATTGACTACTTCCATCTCAAAGGCAGCGGTGCAGTCGTCCGTTCTGTCGCTGTGGGTGACAGGCCGATGCTGGAAGACCTTGTGCGGGCATGGACCGCTTCCGGCCTGAAGCCTGTGATCGACAGTGTGTTTCCCTTTGCCCACGCCCGCGAGGCATTTGACCATCTTATGACTGGCAGCCATGTTGGGAAAATCGTCATTACCTTCTCGGACTGATCCACGCGATGGTGGTTCTGTCATGTTGCTCCGACGGTATGACAGCTGTCCTGGCATGTTTTTGGTAGTCAGGCATACCCGGTTACACCTTTGGATAAACCGCAAGCGGACCGTCAGCTTACCCCCGCTGGTCTGCCTGTCCGCTCAGTGATACAGGAGCAGACAGGCAGCAGTCGCCTCATGTCGGACATTCGAGCGTTAATGGGTAATGCCGCGAAAGCGGACATTGCTAAGCTAAGCGCGATAGACTGAGTTTTGGTGCATTTCTGCCATCCCGTCGCGGCTTGTTGAAGAGCAGGTCTAGACAAGATACCGGTTTGTTCAATCTTAATATGAAGGTGACCCAATGAACCGTCCGCTGATCATGCTGCATGGCATCCATCTCAATAATTATGACGGCAGCCTGGACGGCTTCTATGCGGGCGGCTTCAAGTGGGCGGCGGAGAATGGATGGGGCGGGGAGGTCCTGAATTTCAGGCCGACCTCTGGTCGCTGCTATGGGCATGTCGAAATACTTGGGAATTCGCTTCACATCGAAAAGCTCGGGACCACGCCCACGAGCGATTCCATCGACAATGTTTTGGTCGTCTGGACCGCGCCGGACCCGTCGCCTCGTCGAGGGAGGATCGTCGTCGGGTGGTACGACAACGCCACGGTCTATCGTGATCACCAGAAACCCACGGGCGCGCTGAAGCGAGCGAGGACCTATCGCGATCCGTACTCACATGAGCCGCACGTGCTGTCGTTCCAGGTTGAGGCGGATGAAAAGGATTGCCGGCTGCTCGTGCCGGAGGAGCGGGTTCTTTGGATCCCACCGCGCAAGAAGGGCGACAAGGGTATCCCCGGCCAGAGCCCAGTCTACTTTCCCGAGCTGCAGGCGGAGGTCGGGCCCGAGATCGCACGTCGCATCCGTCATTTCATCGAGACCGGGAAAGCATTGCCGCTTGCGGAGGCCGTCTCGCCGAAGTCCGGAAGCAAGGGCCATCGCTTCCAACCAGATCCGGAGAGGCGCAAAGAGATCGAAGATGCCGCGATGCGGATCGTGACCGACCACTTCAAGGTGCTTGGCTACAACGTTGACGACGTCTCGGCAACGAATCTGGGATATGACCTCGTCGCCGTTCAAGGCGACGCTACGCTTTGCATCGAGGTGAAGGGCCGGTCCGGCAGCGCAGTGGTGGCGGACTTCACCTATAATGAGTTTGACAAGATACGTCTCGAGGAACGTGGGCAGTTCCTCGATGGGAGCTATCGAATCTGCATCGTCACCGATGCACTAGGCGAGCGCGCCCGCCAGAAACTGCACCATTTCTGGTGTGTCACGCCGCCCGACGTAGCGCAAACTGCCTCACGGCAACGCGTTTGGCAAAACGTCGACGGCAAAGGAGCGCTTGAGCTTACACCGCGTGAAGCCGCCCAAGGCCGGGTGCGCTGAGCAATCAGGTGAAGTATGACGCGGTATCCGTGTTGGCCACGATCGCTGCGACGTTACCGAGAAGATTTTCACCAATCGAAGCGGGCTGTGGGCGATACTTAAGGACCGCCGCATCCACTTGAACGTCGTGAGCCTTGGTCTGACCGAGACCGCGGGGCTCAACGATCTGTTTGTCGACGGCGGCCAGGCGTAGATCTGATTTACGTTTTTGATGCCGGAAGGCCGGTCAACGAAACGCCGGGCGGTCTGACACGCGATGTCCCACGTACCGCCACTGCTCTGGCGTCTAATCAACGGTTCGCAGGCCAGCCCATCACTTATAATGTCGGGTTTTGTCGGATCCAGACATCCCCGGCGTTTCGGGTGAGCGATCGACTCTGGTCGATAGCCGTCATGAGCGTGAAGGCTGCGAATGGCCGCATTCAATCATTTCTTCCTGACAACCGACATTCCGGATTTCCCTTAAACAGCCTGTCTGCTCAGCAGAAACAGAGCAGACAAGCAGCAATCGCCTCATTGCAGACATTCTGCCACATTGCTGCATTGCCAGAAGCAGATATCAGGGAGCATGGCGCACCCAGAGGCGCATACGTAATGATGCTTGATGCCTGCACAGGAACAAATTAGAAACGTTTGAAGCTACGATAACATTCGGGAAAGACAGACAGCATGCCGTCATTACAATCTGCTTCTGGCCGTCTGCCTTCTTTGTCCTATTCTCAGGACGAAAGGCTCACCAGACAGAATATTGAAGATCTTGGCCGTATTATTGCATCAGAGGCACGTGGCTCGAACGAGACGGCACAACTCATGGTCGGATGGACCGTCATCAACAGGATGAAGCGCCGTCATCTCAGGTCGGTGTCCACAGTCTGGCAGCACAACAATTACGCACACAACCATCCTGCAACGACAATAAGCCGACGGATCGCAGAAAGTCTGTTATCCGGTCAAGCGCGCGATATCAGTCAAGGAGCGACCCTTTTCTATTCGCCAATCAGCATGCCAAAGGAAGGAGATACCGGACTTTCCGGGTATGACATTCAGGGAGGACTTGAAACTGTGGATGGTGTACGGGACAGAAGCGGAAGACCCATTAAAAATTATGTTCCGAGTTGGGCACGACCAGGGCAATATGTGCGGATATTTAGTGTGCCCGAGCGTGAATTCAAGTTTTATCGAGAGTAAAGCCCATGCGGTATCTGTTCTTTCTTCTGACGTTCCTAATGACGCTCTCTGCCGCTTATGCAGGCACGCCTTCACAGATACCAGCAAGTGTTCCCATTCCATCGACATTCGAGGCGCTCAGGGAATCTGCTGTACGGGCCAAAGCGACATGGTGTAGGACGGATGACTGCAAAGCCATGATTCTTCTAGACTATCTCGTTCAGAACGTTGGACTTTATCTATCCAATGATGCAAACGGTGCCGCCAGCGTTCTGGTACCGCATGGACGTACCATTCGTGCGGATATGCGGCTTCAGAATAAACTACTCAACCATCGTGAACTCTATGCCCCTTTTTGCGCTTTTATTGTGAATTATCTTTCTGGTATAAATAAGCAGACAGGATCGAATGAGACTGCATATGCCAGCTTTGTTCCTGCACAGATCGCCTTGAGTGCGGTCGATATGGATATTCACGATGGGGGGCATTGCGCGCAGCAGATCACGCCCTTTTTTGCCAGCAGACCAGATGATCGTGATTACGCGTTTAGTCTATGCATTGGAGGATATGAAAATCCTCATCGTCCTCAGTCCGCCTGCAATGTCATCAAGGAGAACGTGAAACCGGAAGAAAAGACGGTTCGTCCGTAAATTTTATTATTTATCAGGTATAACTTTATCTTAATTGAATATTTAGCGTTGGTCCGCTTTGCTCGCATCAAAATTCGATAGCGGACCGTTCGCTCTCCCCCCTTACCCACCGGTCTGCTCGAAGACTTAAGCAGACCATCAGATCTAAATCGCAAATTTGGGAGAGTCGGTGTTCGCTTACTCGAAACGAAGTGATCGTTTTACGGTGGAGGCATCAGACATGCTACATGATGGGCGTTCCTTAGCTATAATCCTAAGAACGGCCCGAGAATGATGGAAATTCAGAAACTCTTGCGCAAGAACTTCATCGACGAAATGCGTGGATATCTGCGCATCTGTTGAAGCGGTTAACGTGCCAGGAGGAACACCTTCTTCCCAGCCCTTCAGCTTTCTAAATTCTTTCACGATGATCCCGAACGGTGGATGAGCATGACTGAGTTGTGCCTCGGAATACGCAACGAGGCTTCCGGTAATATCGCATGCAATCAATCCATCAGGGTCGGAGAAATGGTCAAACTGTCTTTGCTTCATCCCCAGCAAATCGCGTGACACAGCATTATAGCAGGCTTTGGAAAACTCCTCCGCATCGCTTTTAGGACGGCCCGAGACCGCTTGAGGATAACTAAAATCAGTTGATGTATCGTCTACACGAACAACCCAGAATCCTGAGCTTGACCAGCCGTCTCCCTTATTCAACCGCCTCTCAAATCGCTTTATGCCGGAACCAATTTTTGAAGGTTCATCGGAAACGAGGAGATCAAAGCGCTCTAAGAGTGCGGAGAGATCGCTATGATCCTCAACATCTTGTATATGTTCTCCATCACAATAGCGCGCCAGCATTTCCTTGAAATACTGTGTAGCCGCCTTTTTGGTTTTGAAAATTCGACCATTCGACAACTCTACCGACTTTGCCATCTGTCACTCCTCCACTGTCGTCTTTTTCAGCACGTTTTCACGGATTTCTCGGACGACGATCGACGGCAAACCAATTGCGTCTAGCCGGTCGCACCGATCAACGACCCACTGAATACAGGCAGCCTGATCGAGGTCATCTAGTGCAACAACCTCGTAAAGTGCGACAGCTCCTATACGTGACATCCCAAGCTCCATAAGAGAGCGCAAGGTCACAGTACTCACCCCTAATTCCAAGGCGACGCCGATATCGAGGTCGCTATCAATCAGATCTTCTCGGTCTATAGCCTTCAAATGCTGGTTCAGCACGTCGACATAGGCAGAAAAATATCGAGGTGCCAGAAATCGAGCCGTACCTTCAATCATTTCCAGTGTGCCCCTGATGACGCTGGCTATATTGACCTCACCGTCGCGCCGCTGAAGATACTCAATCCGCTTGCGAATGATAGTCGGCAACGAAAAGCCCTTCAGCCACTGCAACACCGTAAGCGCATGCAAGGGGATCAGCGTACTCGGCCGGAAAACGGTCAGGACATTGTCGTTGATCCTTTCCATCATTTTCGAAAAACGGTGATAAGCATCATCACTTTCCGAGGGTGCAGGCAGCAGATCCTCCGCGGGCCCCTCATAAGCCTGAAAGAATGCCAACAATCTCTGTAACCCCAGCAAACTCACGCCTGGGTTCCGGACGCCAATTTCTGCAGAAAGTTCGAGGCCCTGTGTCGCCTTCGCGAGTGCTTGCTCGAGACGTTGCAAATTGGCGGGGGGCTGACGCTTAGCCCACGGTGCCGCTGTCAGTGATCGATCACGGACATATACTGTCGTAAGATAAGCACTCACCTGCTCGAATGCACGGACTTTACCGGGATCACGCTCCACTCCGGCTGGACGTTGCTCTATATATGCGGCGAGTTCATCGAGTTTCGAGAGAGCAGTATCGGTCTCTCGCCGGATCGGATAACGTGTGCGTTGGGGAACCCCTGAAGGCCACGCTCTTTTGTCGGCCGCATCAATGCAGATGATGTTGCCTTGAAATTCATCACCCCATCTGCCGGCTCGACCGGCAAGGTTCCAAAAATCCTGCGGCTCCATCGGCGTCTTCTTACCCTTGCGGGGTCCGCGAACGACGATAGTCCTGCAAGACAAGTTTACACCCTCTATGAGAGTAGATGTACAGACGAGAAACTTGAGCTTTCCTGTCTTGAACAGCCTCTCAACTTCCAGACGGATAAGCGAAGGCATGTTACCATAATGGAAGGCGATGCCGACTTCCACTAATGGTGCTAGCCTATAGCTTTTATGCACGCACTTTCGTGCTAGATCTGCAAGATCAGCTAGCTCCTGGTCGATCTCTTTAGCTGTCGGTAACAACTGACTGATGATCTCAGCAACGTCCTCAGCCTCGGCCGCTCCATTGGCGTAGACAAGAGTGCCGCCCCGTTCTCCAATGGCCGCCGCGATGAACGCGAGCCTCTTTGCCAGCGTATTCGGCTTGCTTGCAAGCGTTAGTGTCCCGAGAGGCAAATATTCCTCATTGTGCCGAAACTTCAGTGCCCATTTCGTCGGCTTTGCAGGGACCTGATGGGCGACCACGATGTTTTGTAATACGGTCGCGACATCACTATCGATCGGTATGGTCGGCGTGGTGTCTGGCGCATCTTCAAGCAACACTTCAGGGTTTCCCGAGCCTTTTCTCCACCCCCCTTCCGGCTAGCCAGAAGGGGAGCAAAAAGACCGAAATCCCCTACATAATAAGTTATGGGGCTGGCATAGGTAAGCCAATAAAGGCTTGATATGTTGTATGAAAGCACGTCGTCGCAGCCGGCTGCCTGTCAGCATCCAAAAGCGCC
>NZ_JABJWD010000060.1:0-941 GCF_013155425.1 Gluconacetobacter entanii
GGATAGGATGGCAGCGGCTCAAACTGCCGTGGCGGCCGACCCGCATTGGCATCCAGTTCGTGGACCAGAAGCCGGGCGGCGATCGCCTGCGCGTAAACCTCCTGAATCACATCATCCCGCGCCCATAACTGGCGTGTCAGCACGTCGATCCGCTGGATGTGCTCCGCGATCATCTCGCGGGTCTGCGCCACCAGCGCCAGTGCCTGCTGTCCGGCCGATAGCTGCTCCTGCCGCTGCGCCAGCCGGTTCTGGGCCACCTTCCCATACCAGCCACCAACCAGTCCCAGTGCGGTCTCGATCAGGCCGGACCACGCATTCACGACCTCGAACACATGCCCGATCATGACGCGGATACCGTGCCGACCTGCTTGCCATTGGCCAGCAGGTTGCCGTTGCCGTCCACCACGACCAGGGCAACACCACCGAACGCGGCGGCGATCTGCTGGGCACACGGCACAGGGTCCAGGACGGTGTCGTCAGACAGGGTGACGGTCAGGTTCCCCGCCCCGTCGAACGCAACGGATTTGATCGACACGGGCGCGGTCGCGGCATTGCCGGGCGCAATTTCCACCACCTGCGGCTGATTGGTTAGCAGGCTCACACTCACGCCGCGCCTCCCGGTGTGGTTACGCCAGCAATCACACTGACGAAAAACGTCTCGCTCGACTGGACCGTGCCATCAGGCCAGACGGTGCGCAGGTCGCACCGATACTGTCCCGGCAACCACGCGCCGGTATCCCCGGCATACGTGATCTGGACAACACCCGTGCGCCCTGTGACCGGTTGGACAGTCAAGGCCACCAGCATATTGCCCAACGCATCACGCAACTGGCTGGAAAACGTGCATCCCGTCAGGTCCAACACAGCGCCATCATGGCTTCGGATCAGGGCCGCAAGACGGAACGTGTTTCCCTGCTTGATGACGAAACCGCTCATGATGG
>NZ_JABJWD010000061.1:0-847 GCF_013155425.1 Gluconacetobacter entanii
TAGGGCCTGTTAGATCTTGAATTTCTTCCCATATTGTAGGGATGGAAGAAGGAGACAGAACAGGCACCTTTACGGACGAGACATGGGCGATCTGGGAACCTCTGATTGAGGAGGTTCGCCCGAGGGGCAAGACGCCGCCACATGATCTGCGGCGGACGATAGCAGCGATTTTCTGGCGTCATGAGAATGGCGCGAAATGGCGGAGTATCCCCGCTGAACTGGGTCCGTGGTGGCGGGCTGCGCAGCTTTTCATCCGCTGGGCGAAGCTCGGCGTATGGGAGCGGCTGCTCGCACTGGTTCAGGAACAACAGGGAGTGGCATTCGGAATGACTTTTCTGGATGGCACAAACATCAGGGCTCACCACAAAGCGGCGGGAGCCCAAAAAAAGGGGCCTCTTTCGAAGAGCGAGACCATCGTGAAGCACTTGGCCGCTCTCGCGGCGGCTATGGCACAAAAGTCTGCGTGATCGCTGATGGACATGGAAAAGCCTTCGGTTTTGCGCTGGCCCCTGGACAGGCTCATGAACTGCCTCTGGCACCAGCCATGCTCGACAGCCTTCCCGCCACTCCCCTGTGGGTAGTAGCGGACAAGGGCTACGCGTCGAACGCCATGCGTGAACGGATATGGGACATGGGAGCACGGCCAGCCATTCCCGCGAAACGACGCGATGGCCCGGTCGCCTGCCCGAAATGGGCCTATCGGTGTCGGCATCTCGTTGAGAACCTCTGGGCTCGCCTCAAGGAGTGGCGCGCTGTCGCAACCAGATATGAAAAAACAGCAACGTCGTTCCTCGCGGTCATCCACATCGCTGCCGCAGCAGACTGGATCAAGCCCTAACAGGCCCTA
>NZ_JABJWD010000007.1:0-27476 GCF_013155425.1 Gluconacetobacter entanii
TCAATCTGTCGAAACAGGCTCGTGCCGCCTGATCGTTCCTTTATTGTTCATGCCAAACGTTGTTTAGCGTACCATCCACACGATGGCCTCCAAATGCCAAAAGGGTGGTGATTACACCGCCTTCCTCTGACATCGAAGCAGACGCAAAAGGATAGCACTTGCATTATAATTGAACCGTTGATGCCGTTGCTAAAAGGGTGGTAATTGCACCGCGCTCAGTCGACAGGGCCAGTGGTCAACGGGTGGTAATTGCACCGCTCATTTTTGTCAGATTTTTTGATTAAGTATCTGATCCGATGGTTTTTTGATAGGCGATGATTGTCTGCCGCGGTACGGGCGGCGGTGATGCGATCAGTCTTAGACCCGTCCGAACCTGTTCAAGCCTTGCATCTGGATAAACAGCCGCAACCTGTCGCAATGCGATCAGGAATGCCTTCTTGAAATTCTTATCGTCCGTATATTCCTGCCCAAACTGCAAACGAAGGTTGGCCCAAGTAAGCTTCTCACCAGGCCGCCGCACCCGATGAAGTCGATGGGCAAGCCACGTGTAGATGTCGAGCGCTAAAGCTGAGTGCTGCAAACCCTCAAGTGCACGAGGGTCAAGTGGGACAGCGTTTTCTTTCAATTCCTGCCAGAATTTTTCGGATAGCTCGATCGTGCTATCTTTTGCGAGATTTTTGGTCCACGCATCGAATTCATCCACCGGCCGGGCATTCAGATTGCGCGACCCGTAGCCGAGCTTCATTTCACAGGCGCACAAGGCGTTCATCTGTGCCCGAAATGCCTCACGGGATGGACCATTCTGGCTGATGTTGAGGCGTTTCATAAATTCACTGATAGTCCGTCCGACTGCAACAATACGCGATTTCGTTCGGATCGCTTCGGTGCTGATGTGGAAAAGCGCCAATCGTGGCTTGGTTCCATACGGGACGAAGAGCTTTTCCCAATGGCCATCGTTAAACATTTCTCCTGCTGTAATAAGCAGGGATGCCTTGCCATTGTTTCGTTCAAAGCGAGTTTCTTTCGTCCGTTTACGGGGAAGACCAACCTGGCAGAGCACCGTGTGCATGAACTCAATCTCATCAGGCGGAGTTGCCTGAATTTCAGCCGAGAGCTGAATGACACGTGCGGTTGTGGGAGAAAGGACAAGTTCACTCTGTTCTGATGGTGGTTTGCGTTTGCTCATTCGTCCGATCCCACTCTGTCCCTGCTACGTTGTTCAGCATACGACCGATGACGCAAGGCCTGTTCGTCTTCTCAGCCATCTTCTGTCTATGTGTCATAAGCCGAGATCCCCTTTAGGGAGACATATGCGCGTTCAGTGGCTCTAAAATTAACCCAGTAAATTACTATTAAGATATTTTTTGAATATTCTTAAAATATCATTTTAACTTTCTTCCAACGCTTTGAAAATTGCCATACTGATAAACGCAGCTCGGCCTGTTCCCATAGCTTCAGCGCGTTCATCAACACGCCGTAACAAGTCTGGAGCAATGGTCAAACTAATCTGGCGTTTATGTCCCTTTGGCAACCCTTTGTCGTATGATAGAGGCTTTGTTTTTCCTGCATCAGGAGCTCCAGTAACGAAAGCATCTGCAGCAGATTCTACCGACGTTGGTTTAGCTTTGCGATGAATTGCCATTTAATATATCCTTAATATGTTATGAATATTCAAATTGGATTAAAAACGGCATTTGCAAGTGCAGAAATTTCAGCGACAGCTTTGGGGTCTCGCGGCGTCAGTTCGGAAACAGCCAGACCTGCTCCACCAGCATTACTGAACGCTTTGCGGCGTCGAATTGGTATCGGCAGATAAATGAATTGCGGCACTTCTTTCACTGCTGCAGCAGCCTCTGCATTATCCGTTGAATGGTCTCCTGGATCGGCTTGGTTCATAACAGCTACAGCACGCAATCCATCCCGAACACTTCGTGCTTCATCAATGAGAGCAGCCATGTCGTCTAGTGCCCATACGTCATAGGAACGCGGCGCAAACGGAACCAGAAGCGTATCAGCGAGAATGAGTGCTGCACGAAGCGCTGTAGAATCTCGGCCGCCAACATCGATGATAATATCATCCCATTTATCACGCTGCTGCTGAACTTGGGCACGTAGATTGGGGCCGTCTGGATACTGTGCACAAGCAATCCCAGGTAGCTTTCCAGCTTCAGAACGAGCTGCGATAGCAGCAGCAGCTGTACCCTGTCGATCACCATCAATCAGCCATACCTCTCTACCAGCAGTGGCACGGATTATGGCGAGTTGAACAGCTAAAGTGGTCTTCCCCACCCCTCCTTTCGTATTCCCTATTGCTATAATCACTTTTTAATCCTTTTTGAATATTCAAAATAACGTCTTTTCATCTCATAATATGTTTGCCTTTGTCAACCACATAAAATGTGAAATGAATATTCATTCAATCTGAATATAGGATATTTCCCCAAACGAGATATTTCTCGTTTACCCCCACATTTTCCGTGCGATATCCTGCTCCTCGGCGCCGACGGCATCGGCGTAGATGGCGGTGGTGGAGAGCTGGGCATGGCCGAGCCATTTCTGCACCATGTTGAGGGGGATGCCGCTGGAGACGGCGGCGACGCCGAAGGCATGGCGCAGGCCCTTGGGGGACGCGGCCGGGCCGGACAGGCCGGCGGCGTCCATGACCGCATGCACCGCCCGCCAGCCGGTCATGCGGGACCAGGGCCACAGCCGGGCGGCCGATCCACGCCCTCGCCGACGCTGCGCCTCGCGGATGCCATGCACCAGGTCCAGGGCCTCAAGCAGGGACGGGGGCACCGGCACGGCGCGATAGATCCCGTCCTGGCGCTTCTTGAGCGTGGCGAACACCAGCACGCCGCCGGCGAGGTCCACCCGGTCCGCCGTGAGGGCAAGGGCCTCGGACAGTCGGCAGCCCGACCAGGCCAGGGTCATGCACAGCGTGCGGGCCTCGCGCGGCGCCTGCTCGGCCGCGCGCAGGAACCGCGCCCGCTCGGCGACCGTGAGGTATTTGCGGCTCCCGTCGCGGTCGAACAGCTGCATTCCGCCGGGGGCGCCTGCCGGGGTCGCCCGCTGTCCCGGTTTTCGGGGGCCGCTCATCCGGCCTCCCTGTCGCGGTAGCCCCGCCGGCGCTTGGCCCGAAGCTGGCGGGCGAGGGCATCGAGCGCCTGCCCGGCATCATGATGCAGTTCGCAGACCTGCCGGCCGGCCGTCCCGATCCGTCCCCACTGCCGCACCAGGGCGGTACCGCCGAACAGGTCGGGCTGCAGCGACAGATGGTAGAAGCGCCAGCAGTTGGCGGCCGGGTCCACGCGCACCAGCGCCGCCGTTTCGGGGAACAGCAACAGCTGGCGAGGCGGCCGGACAGGGGCCTTCGGGGCAGGTCTGGGCATGATGTCCTGAAAAGTGTAACACATGTCACCCGCCCAGGACAGGAAAACCGCTGCAATCGCGGGACAGGCCGGCCGGTTTCAGGCCTGGCCTGTTACACTATTGCCCATAGTGTACCCTCCCAAACCCTCCCTGCGGGAGGCTTCGGTAACGTACACCCATATAGTGTACCCTCCCAAACCCTCCCTGCGGGAGGCTTCGGTAACGTACACCCATATAGTGTATCATATCATGGGCCTGCTGCCCCTTGCGACGTTATCACTCTCAATCCAACAGAGCCGACAACTTTGGGAGGGGTAACAGAATGTCGGTTATCAAGCGACAAGGCTGGCAAAGCAGTCATTCATGGGAACATTTGTGAGCTTTTCGTCGTCACCGTAATGGCGAGAAAGTTTCCGGTAAGCAAAGGCAGGACTGGGCATGAATAATTTGCTCAGGCCCTCCTTTTGGCGGCCAAAGTCCGTCCACGTAATGTTGCTGACGCAGAATATTGCGTTGTTCAAAGCTGTCGAAGGCCCAGATATGGCAGATGCGTGACGCACCATCCAGCGCGAACATGTTGGTGATCAGGTGGCGGGTATAGGCTTGTGCAGGCTTCAGAGCACTCTGCCACGCTTTCAGGGTCGGTTCCAACCCTCCAGCTTTTAAACTGTAAGTTCGGATTTCATAGAGTCCACCACATTCACCAAACTCCGGGGGTTTAAGAAACGGAAAGCCTTCAAACGCCTCAGCTTCTATTAAAACGTCGTTCATCTTGATACCGAAGGGCGTTCTGGACTCCAGTGTTCTGTGCCGCGCCTTAAGCAAGGCATCCTGACAGGAAAAGGAACGCAGCAGGAGTAGCGTTCCAAGTTCACCGATCTCCGTTCGCCATACCCCTGTGAGGCTTCCCGCAACAGGATTCAGGGTATCCGAGAACCGTGCTTTCAGGAGACGGGAGAGGGCTGGCACTCCCAAAACATCCGTCCGAAAGCGAATCATTTCATAGATCATGAGTGTTCTTCGGATGGGAATAGAGATTGCAGTTCCACGGGCGGTTTGCCGGTCGATAGGTTGGACAGGCAACCGAACAGCGGATCCCACTCTTCAATTCGAAGATCACAGATCAAACCTTCCGGCGAGAACGGATCCCGAGCCACCATCGCTTCAATCTCCTGCCGATTGGCACCTTTCATGATCAGAAAACCTGACCGCAATGGGGTGCCTTTCAGCGGACCAGAAGCCAGAAGACTACCTTCCTGAATGAGGCGCTTGAGATACAGCACATGCGCCACGACATGCTGCCCCCACCCGTCGCCGTCCGGATGATCCATTCGCACAAGATAAATAGGCATTCTAAAGAGCTCCATCGGAGAAGATGCTTGCCGATCAATCAGCAGGCTCAACATATTCCTCTTTTTTAAGAGATAAATTGTCGATAGAAGATGTCAGTCACAACTGAGGATGATGAATGCTTGATCGTTTGACCAGTATGAAGGTTTTCATCAAGGTTGTGGAACTGGGGTCTTTTGCCGCGGCCGCTCAGCGTCTGACCTTATCGCCGCAGATGGTGGCCAAACATATAGAGGCTCTGGAGCGTCATCTTGGCACGCGCCTGCTCCATCGGACGACACGTCGTCAGAGCCTCACAGAAATAGGGAGTCTTTACTGCGAGCAATGTCATCTCGTCCTGAAGGCTGTCGAGCGTGCTGATAATCTTGCCGCCAACACGCTGGGCGAACCACGTGGTACACTTGCTGTCAGCGTACCAGTTACCTTCGGGCGGACCATGTTCCCCATGTTTCTACATAATTTTCGGAAGAAATTCCCGAAGGTACGATTACAAGTATCCCTTACGGATCAACTGGTTCATCCGACGCTGGATGGCCATGAAGCTGTCATTCGTATTGGCGAGCCAGATCCCGATCTTACGGTCGTCAGTCGCCCTCTGGCCTCATATTCCCTCACGGTCTGCGCAGCGCCTGCCTATCTCGAAAAATTTGGCGCTCCGGACAGTCCTGAGGAACTCGCCCGGCATCAGTGTCTTGTCTACGAAAACTCTGCAAATTCTGTACGAACAGCATGGCACTTTATACGAAAGACCTGCACACGATCTGTCATGGTTTCTGGCACTGTGACGTCCAACGACTGGGGCTTTCTATTGGCCCTCACCTTGTCAGGAGAGGGCATAGTATTGGGTTCTGAACAGGCCTTGAAGCCCGAACTTGATTCTGGCCGCCTTGTCCGCATTCTATCCCAGTGGAGAGTTCCTGGTCGCCCGATGCATCTGCTTTACAATGCCGGCCCTGCTATGACCCCAAAACTGCGGAGTTTCGTTATCGAAGTTCAAAACGCCTTTCCGCCATGACATCTGAGATATCCTACGATGCTCCGGCGCGTCGAAAGGTCCATGCTCTTCGACGGTACGCTCAAGCCCACACGGCAAGCTGCCAGCTGATTTCACAGTTTGAAAGATGCCCCTAACAGATTTCATCTCCACTCAAAGCCAGAAAATTCCGGATCCCAAAAGACAGACAATCTATTCATCGTAGTTTACTCACGAAATATCTGAGATGATCTGCAATAAAACTGGCTACAAAATAATAGCTGTGATCGTAATCAGGACGAAGATTCAGGATGAGTTCCTGCCCTGCATTCTGTGCGGCTTCCTGGAACAGTTCTGGCCTGAGCTGTTCTTTCAGAAACTGGTCCGCCAGACCCTGATCTATCAGAACAGGCAGTCTTTCCTTCGCTGTCCGCACAAGTTCAAGCGGGTCATAGGCTGCCCAACTGGCACGATCCGGCCCCAGATAAGCACTGAATGCTTTTTCACCCCATGGTACCTGCGTTGGTGCCACAATGGGTGAAAAGGCTGACACAGAACGATAGCGGCCAGGATTACGCAGCGCGATCATGATGGCGCCAAATCCACCCATCGAATGTCCCGCAATGCCTCGCTGCTGCGTAACCGGAAAGCTCGCCTCAATCAGCGCAGGAAGTTCCGTGACGACGTAATCATACATCCGATAATGCACAGCCCACGGCTCCTGCGTCGCATTGAGGTAAAATCCGGCACCCTGTCCAAGATCGTACGCATCGTCATCAGCCACACCCACGCCCCGTGGACTGGTATCCGACGCGACAATGGCGATGCCCAGTTCTGCGGCCACGCGTTGCGCGCCAGCCTTGCCAATGAAATTCTGCTCCGTACATGTCAGACCGGAGAGCCAGTAAAGAACGGGAACCTTTTCAGTTTTTGCCTGCGGCGGCAGGTAGATCGCGAAGTTTGCTTCCACACCCAACGACACGGACTTGTGTCGCCAGACTTCCTGCACGCCCCCAAAAGAGGCGTGTGTTTCCTTGCGTTCCATGGCTCTCACTGCCTTTTGCGCATGTCAGTTACCGTCCGTGAAGGTATAAGTGCAGATCTTGTTCCCTGCCGGATCCCGGAGATAGGCAGCGTAAGCGCCCGGTAAGTGGCTTCGCGGACCGGGTGCGCCTTCATCGGCTCCCCCATTGGCAAGACCTGCGGCATGAAAAGCCTCCACTTCGGCGGGTGTCGCTGCTGCAAAACCGATGGTGACACCGTTGCTTGAGGGCGCTTCACCGTTGCCTGGACGTGCAATGATGAAGGCTGGCTTTTCGCGGCCATACAGAATCCACCCATGCCCGAACGGCCCCAGGTTTTTTATGCCCAGAGCCGCAAGCGCGGCGTCATAGAATTTCGCGGATACCGCAGTATCCACTGCCCCAAGAAAAACATGAGAGAAAACACCGTCACCGGAAATAACTGCCATGATCGTTCTCCTGTAATTTCCAACCATTGGAAATGATGTTGCGCGGTGAGACGCAGACCTTAGAAATGAATGACGGAACGGATGGATTTTCCTTCATGCATCAGATCGAAGGCCGTATTGATGTCTTCGAGCGGCATGGTGTGGGTTACGAAAGGCGCAAGTTCGATATCGCCACGCATGGCATCTTCGACCATGCCGGGAAGCTGGCTGCGTCCCTTGACCCCACCGAAAGCCGAGCCGCGCCACGAACGCCCCGTCACAAGCTGGAAGGGACGGGTCGAAATTTCCTGACCGGCCCCTGCCACCCCGATGACGATCGACTGCCCCCACCCACGATGCGCGGCTTCTAACGCCGCGCGCATGACGTTGACGTTTCCGATACATTCAAATGTATGATCAATACCCCAGCCGGTCATTTCCACAAGAACCTGCTGAATCGGTTTGTCATAATCCTTGGGGTTGAGGAATTCCGTGGCGCCGAATGCTTTGGCAAGTTCAAACTTTTCCGGGTTGGTATCAATAGCGAAAATCCGGCCAGCCTTTGCCTGTCGCGCTCCCTGAATGACCGCGAGACCGATCCCGCCCAGACCGAAGACGGCAACCGTATCTCCCGGCTGCACCTTGGCCGTGTTGTGTACCGCACCAATCCCTGTGGTGACGCCACATCCCAACAGACAGACATGCTCTGGATTGGATGCGGGATTGATTTTTGCCAGAGAAACCTCGGCGACAACCGTGTATTCGCTGAACGTCGAACACCCCATGTAATGATGGATCGGCTGACCTTTGTAGGAGAAGCGTGTCGTGCCATCCGGCATCACGCCTTTACCCTGTGTGGCGCGCACTGAAATGCAGAGATTGGTTTTTCCCGACTTACAGAACAGACATTCACCGCATTCCGCCGTGTAAAGCGGAATGACATGGTCGCCGGGGGCAACGCTGGTGACCCCTTCTCCGACCTCGATGACAATTCCCGCGCCTTCGTGACCCAAAACGGCTGGGAACAGTCCCTCGGGATCATCCCCTGACAGGGTAAACGCATCAGTGTGGCACACACCCGTATGCGTGATCTGCACGAGCACCTCACCAGCACGAGGAGGCGCTACATCGATCTCGACAATCTCAAGGGGCTTACCCGCCTCGAAAGCAACTGCGGCCCGTGATTTCATGATTTTTTCTCCAAATAACCTATCAGCCAGCATCGAGGGCATTACCGGAGATAGGATCGAACGAGTGACACCACATTCTCGATCGAACCACTGGCAGCATCACGATCACCGGCACACTCAACAAATTCTTCCCGCAGGTGGCTTTCGAGAACACCGGCCATTAATCCGTTGATCGCTCCCCGGATAGCCGCCACCTGTTGCAGCACCGGACCGCAATCAGTTCCCTTCTCCAAAGCCTGTTCCAGCGCATCAAGTTGCCCGCGAATACGGCGCACGCGGGTCAGAACGCGCTTTTTCTCAGCCGGTGTGTGCGGCACGAACGCTTACTCCCGAATATACTACCCTTGAGTATCCTTTTCATACTATGGGGCAGTATGTAAGGGATATAAGGAACGTGCTTGTCATATGATCCGATCACAATTCCGTATTGCTGAAATTTTCACCATAACGTCCATGGGTTGCCTGTCTGTGTCTTGGGATCATTCAATAGGTGCAATCAGTGAGATCCAGACAATCTCTGCAACGAGGCTTTGAAGCGATGATGTCCGCTATTTGGCAAACAACCTTGTGGTCCAAACGACCGAGATGAGGCGGAAGCTGACATGATAATCTATTATTCTTTTACCAAACCAACCGTCTTTGGATCATAAATCAAACCATCAATACTTCCATCCGACATTTTGTCCACTATTTGAGACACAATATCTATCGGAACCAAAAACCATTCTTTCGGCTGCACTGGGTGCCCGAACCGATCTTGAATCGTCAGATCAATCTGCGCTGGAGCCAGAACCCTATGAAAGATCTTCTCCAGCTTCTTACGATTGATGTTGAAGAGCTTGTAGGTCGCCACGACCTCCACATCAGCCAGAAGATAGGTTGCATCATGTTTGGCGTTGGCGATCCGCTTTTTCACATCGCCTCCCGTCACCCCGATCTTGTGGATCAGGTTGCGATGCTGCACGATATACGGGTTATCTGACAGACTTCTCAGCACATAGATCGTGCCGCTTTCCAGATCATCCGGTTCAACGGTTGTCCCGAACAAAGGCCCGACAGTCGGATCTGTAATCCGGCGGCCGGCCTCATCTTTATAGAGCGCCCGCTGGAGCGATCTCAGCAAAACATCGCTCTCGGTCTCGTTGTCATAGACGACCCGCAGACGGCTGTCTTTGCGACCATATTCTGCCTCGAACTCTTCCCCGACATGGGCAACGTAAACCATCTGCCCTTTCAGGATAAAGAATTCTCCCTGCCGAATACCGGCTTCCTGCCCAAAAGGACGCGTTTCCCGCACGCCGGATTTCAGATCCTCCTTCACCTGCGCGAACAACGGCCGAAAGGTTTCAAAATCCTTGCAAGGCTCCCGGCTAGCGATTTCTTCCGCTGCCCGCACTTCTGCACGTGATTTCACATGCTTCAAAACAGTGATGGATTCAGCCGCGGGCTCGGCCTCGATGCCCAGTTCCGCCAGAAGAGCATCATCGTCCAGCGTATCGGGATCAGGGCTCGCGGCGTCCTTCCCGGAAACACTCAGAAGCCTATGCGGATCTCGCTGTGCCAGCAATGCCCGGCATTTTTCTAAAGCCCGTATCCGATCCAGACGCAAGGCATAAAGCCGTTCAAAGATATCCCTGTCTTCTCCATGCGCAGGAGCATGTCCATGTTCCTCATAGAAACGACAGATATCCTCAAATCCGGCAATAATCCGCTCTTCCTCAGCCGTCAGCGCAGCCTTCTTTTTGGTCTCAAGCGCGACACCAAGTTCGGCCAGAAGCTCTTCATCACTCAGTTCAGCCATTCGCCCGTTCCTCTGCCGTCTTACGCGCCAGAACCGCCACACCTTCGGCCATCTTACGTTCCCACGCATCGGGAGATGTCAGCTCCGGAAGGCGTCCCCGCTCCTTTTTGAACAGAAGGGCACGCTTTGCCAGGTCCCTCGCCTCTTCAATCGTCAGAGCAATATGACGACCGGCAATGACCTCCTGAACCTGTTTGAGGGTCTCTGCATTCATGCTCCTGGCGAGGATCTTATAGGCTTCCTCAAACGGATTGATCGCATCAATCAGGTCAATATCCAGATCCCGGACATTCATGGCAATCTTCCGCATTCCCTCAATCAGGGCTGTATTGCCGCCAATCTTCTCCTCTCCTCCTGCTGCCTGCGTGACCTCTTCAGCTGCTTTCTGTCCCTTCTGGGTCAGATTGAATGCCGCTACCGCATGCTGGCGTACGGCTTCCTGATCCTCATCCGAGAGCTCAGGATACCGATCCCGAATGATTTTCCCCAACCGGACCTGTGTCAGTTCCTGAGGGGCCGTCTCCTCGTCAAACAGACCATGCTCCAGGGATGGCTTATCCTGCACAAAGGACGCCACAACTTCGTTCAGATCTTCCCGACAGATCCGCTGCGCTTCAGGGCTTTTAGGAGCAACCAGTCCCTTGATCTCCATATGGAACTGACCGGTCTGCTCATTGAAGCCGACATTCGTACCGTTTGGCTTGTAACCTTCCTCCCCATAGTCATAGCCATCCAGAGGCGCACTTTCTTCGGTCTTTGGCGTGAACTCGAAACGCGGAGTCAGCACCTGTTCCATAAGCAGGCTGGCGGCAATGGCCTTAAGCATGTCATTGACCGCGTCCGTGACTTTTTCCTGAGATGCATCCGGTTCAGCAATCAGGTTGATAAATTCAGCCCGTGTTTTACCAGGCGCATCACGGGTGGCGCGACCAATGATCTGAATGATTTCGGTCAGGCTGGAACGGTATCCGACCGTCAGCGCCTGCTCACACCAGATCCAGTCAAACCCTTCCTTGGCCATCCCCAGCGCAATGATGATGTCCACATGATCTCGGTTGTTCTTCTGCGCCGGATCCTTCAGAGCAGACACAACCTTGTTGCGCCGAACAGGCTCATCTTCCACCAGATCGGCAATGCGTAAGACCCGACCATCTGCGCGACGCACCAGATGGAAGCCTGTTTCTATATCCTCTCCTTCCCAGTCTCCCAGGACAGACAGGATGTGCTCGACTTCCTTATGTTTCTGGGTCGTGCTTTCGCGTGAATTGACATTGGGAATGTGCACGATCGTTTTGCGCGTGCCGTCCAGCACCCGGTCAATGGCATCCAGATAGGGGCCGGTATAGAAATAATATCCCAGATCCAGCTCTTTCAGATACTGGTACCCGTTCAGCTGCTGATAGTAAGTATAGGTGACTGTCTCGAATTTCCCTTCATCTTCAGGGGACAGCACAGCGACAGCATCCCCACGGAAATAGGAGCCAGTCATGGCGATGATGTGCGTTTCTCCACGAGAAATAAGCTGGTTGAGGTAATATCCCAGACGGTTTTTCGGGTCTGCGCTGACATGGTGGAATTCATCTACTGCCACCAGACACCCATCGAATGCCGCGATACCCAGTTCTTCCGCCGCGAACCGGAACGTCGCGTGGGTACAAACCAAAGTCTGATCTTCACTGTTCAGAAACTCACCAACAGCTTTGACCTTGGACCGTGCGACCTGTCCTTCATCTGAACCTGGCGCGTTGCAGAGATTCCATTTCGGCTTGACGACCCAGTCTGCCCAAAAGCCGAATTTGCTCAGCGGTTCGCTCATGAAGCTGCCCCCGATCGAGCGTTCCGGCACAACGATCAGGGCTTTTTTCACGCCCTGGTGCGCCAGCTTGTCGAGAGCAACAAACATCAGGGCACGGGATTTACCAGAAGCAGGCGGTGACTTGATGAGAAGATACTGCTCCCCACGTTTCTCATAGACCGCTTCCTGCATGGGGCGCATGCCAAGCTCGTTGGTCCTGGCAGACTGCCCTGTCTGGCCGGTACGCAGGGAAACAGCGGGAATAACCGGATTGATCGTCATGGCTCAGGCAGCGTCCTTCTTCTTCTTTTTCGTCTTGCCGCCCTTCTTGGCGATCATCTTGCTGTAGAGGTCGAACAGCTTTTCCAGACGCTCCGTATCATTGCGGAAACGCCGACCGATATAGATCCGCTCCAGAACCTCGTCATTGCGGTCATGAGCTGCCCGTAAATTGTCTGGCATTTTGTCAGGATCATACAGATCGGCAATCGTGGCTGGGAAATGCGCCTCGCGCGCCAGAAGAATATCCTGGGCACAACGTGTCAGATCGGCACGGTTCTTTTCTGTCAAAGTCGGAACAGGAAAGGTGTTCCAGCCCATCGTATTGGAATAGCGAAAATCAGTTTTCAGCTTCCCGCAGACTGTTCCGATCCAGACCAGATGCAGGCGAGAGGCAATCAGCGCCATGTTCCAGAGAGGGGCGTCAAACAGAGCGAATGCTAGATTTGTAACGGTGTAATTGTTTCCAAGAACTCCTACCGGAAGATATGGACGAGCTTCAGAAGACACACCGGGAACAACAATAGTCTGAAATTTAGAAATATTATGCTCTCGAAATTGGTAAGGTTTTTCTGCCAGCCCGCGGGTGCCTGTATCCCGGCTGGCCAGACGCATTTTCTCAACATCATCTACACGCCGTGCGACTGTTGGGATGGTTAATGCTTCATGCGCGTCCTCATCGTCGATCCAGAGGCAATATCTTTGAATACCTCTGATAAATTCAGCGGACCCGACGATACGACGAATAAATTTGGCTTTTTGACGAGTATCCAATTTCAAGCCCGCAAGTTCACCTTCACCTAAAAGAAGGTTGCCACCATCTACGGGCATATTTCCAAAACTCATCTCCTTCAATTCAGAACAAAGAGGTTTCCCCTGCTTCTCGACAATAATGTTTTTTGCCGGAACCAAATAAGCATTAATATGATCAGAAGCCTGCCTAA
Organism: Gluconacetobacter entanii; assembly: GCF_013155425.1. Taxonomy (NCBI): domain Bacteria; kingdom Pseudomonadati; phylum Pseudomonadota; class Alphaproteobacteria; order Acetobacterales; family Acetobacteraceae; genus Gluconacetobacter; species Gluconacetobacter entanii. Next base: position 13,152 of record NZ_JABJWD010000007.1, read on the forward strand.
TTGTTTTCCCATCAGCTCCATTTGAAAAGAGAGTTTTGGGACATTCTGAAACAGGAGCAATTCCAATGATAGCGACCGTCACACCCGCATTATGCGCTGCCAAATTGGCCCACTTGAACGACGTATGGGCGAAACTGATCTCATAGTTCAGCCCAAAAATCAGAGGCCAGAGAATAGCTACCTGCCGCCCCTGACAGATGGAATTCGTGCTCACAAACGCACTGGAAGAACCTGTTTTTTGGCCATAATCCGCAGCCTTCATGAACCAGCCCGCCACGTAATCCAGAGACTTCCAGGATTTCGTACGCTGCCCGAAAATCTGCTCCAGCTCCGCTTTCTGTTCAGCCGATTGCCATTGACTACCCTTATACGGGGGATTGCCACAGATATAGGTTTCCGAACCCTCCTGAGGTGGACAGACGTCAAACCAGTCCTTCTCCAAGGCATTCCCGCAGATGATATGCCCCGTATCCTTCAGGGGCAGCACATTCAAGCGGGCCTGTTTCTGGTCGATATGGATTTCGTCACTCTGGAACTCAGCGATCAGAAGCGACAGGCGCGCAATTTCCACCGCAAAGTCACGGATCTCAATCCCATAGAAATTGGCCAGCGGGATGACGGATTTCCGTTCCGCCCGCTCTATCTTCAGCCGATCATCAATCTCGCTCTGAATGTCCCGCATATCCTTATAGGCAATCACGAGAAAATTGCCGGATCCACAGGCTGGATCGAATACCCGAATGCTGGACAGACGCACCTTCAGGGCATGCAGCTTTTGAGTATTCTGGCCTGCTTTTTCCAGCTCCTCACGCAGACTATCCAGAAACAGGGGATTCAGCACTTTGCGGATGTTGGGTACGCTGGTGTAGTGCATCCCCAGAGCACCACGCTCCCCGTCATCGGCTACAGCCTGGATCATGGATCCAAAGATATCCGGGTTAATCTGCGCCCAGTTCAGCTCCCCGGCACGCAGAAGATAGGTGCGGGCCAGTTTGCTGAATTTCGGGCAGTCTGTTGTCCCGGAAAACAGGTTTCCGTTTACATACGGGAAATCCTTGGCCCAGGATTTGACCTCGCCCTTTTCGCGATCGTCATTGCGCGTATCCAGATCCATCGTCCGGAACAGCTCGGCCATGACCTCATGCGTCTGATCCGTGGCCCCTTCCGTCATGGTCTGGATAGTTCTGGTGAACAGATTGTTCAGGAATATCCCGGTATCCTCGGCAAAAAAGCAGAAAATGAGACGCGCCATGAAATGGTTCATATCGTGACGGCGTTCTTCTGTTGCCCAGTCGGGGTTTTCCTTCAGAAGTTCGACATAAAGACGGTTCAGGCGAGACGTGGCCTTAACGTCGATCGGGTTGTTCTTGATCTTCTGGACGGTCGTAATGCCCGCCAGGGGCAGGAAAAACCCGAACCGATCAGCCAGATGCGTGAACACATCTGTAATATGCTCATCTTCCGTGCGGTCTTCCGCCTCAAACGTCACCCCATCCGTGGCCAGCAGAAACCGTGCCTTAGCCGACTGGGTCTTGGGGCTTTCCCGGAGCAGATTCAGAGTCTGGGCAACCTGGCCTTCAGGACAGACGGCCAGATGGATGTTGTTGCGCTGGAGCACCGCTCTGGGAACGTCCGAGCGGTTATCCTTGCGAAGCCGCTTGATCGTGACATCGCGGTTTCCGAACGCTTGCAGGAACTCGAAAGGAAATTCCCCGGGATTAAAAGGAGCCTCGGCAATCCGGGAGACAGCTTCTTCAATCTCAACGGGATTCATGCGTAAAATTCCATACGTTCGAAAACCAGATCATACACCTCATGCGCCACCTGACACCTCCAGGAAGAGGCGGACCAGAGGTGCGTTGATATAATAATTGCTCCGCCCTGAACGGTGCTTGGACAGCAGACCTTTCTCTGAGAGTTGGTCGAGATATTTCCCTGCCGTCTGACGCGCGATGTTCAGATCCGCCTGGACATACTCGATTTTTGTGTAAGGGTGTCGGAACAGGTTGTTCAGCAGCTCCTGGCTGTAAATTTTGGGCAGTTCCGTCCGCATCCGCTGCTTCATGGTGGCCATCTGCGCCCGCATGCCCTCAATCAGCTCCAGGGTGACCCTGGATGTCTCGGCCACGGCACGCAGCATATAGAGGATCCACGCTTCCCATGCGCCTTCATCCCGCACCTTCTGCAAAAGATGATAATACTCATCCTTGTGGCGGGTGATGTAGCGCGACAGGTAGAGGATCGGGATATCCAGAAGACCGGTCCGGGTCAGATACAATACATTCAGGATCCGCCCGATGCGGCCATTCCCATCGGGGAAGGGATGGATGCTCTCAAACTGATGGTGGATCAGGGCCATCTTGATGAGCGGATCCAGATCACAGAGCCCGTCATCATTCACGAACCGCTCCAGATCCGACATATGCCCGATAATCTCCCGCCCATCCTGCGGTGGCACAAAAACCACTTCCCCCGTGCGCTCGTTCTTCAGGGCTGTTCCAGGGGTATTTCGAAACCCATCCTCCCGCTTCTTGAGCATCTGGAAAATCGCGATCAGCCCCTTGTTCAGGACTAGGCCATCGGTTTCCTTCAGCTGCCGAAATCCCAGATGTAAGGCATCACGATAGAGGGCGACTTCCTTGGCCGCCACTGAGTCCGGCCCCTCGGGAAACAGATCCGCCTGAAAGAGCTCATCCTGGGTGGTGACGATATTCTCGATTTCCGAGGACGCCTTGGCTTCCTGCAAAGCCAGCGTATCAATCAGTATCCCCTGATTAGGAATGGTTGCCGCCCGCCCCTTCAACTCCGCCAAAGCCCGGTTGGCCTCGACCAGCGCCCTGAGAACCGGAACCGTTTCTATCTCCGTCTGAGGCGGTAAAGGCCGAATAGGGTAGGTTGACGTTAACATGACATCCTGACGTGGTAGCAATATGCGTTTTTTCTAACACGTCAGAATGATCCGTCAAAGAAATCCGGTTTCTTTGACATGTCACTTTCTATTTCGGCTTCATATCTCTCCACAGACTATTCCTGCTCTGACGGAACAATGATGACACAAGATTTCTGAGTTTTTTCCTGACCTGAGGCCACTTTCTGGCAAGCTGCAATCCTGTCTCTGTTGACCTCAACCAGCTGGCTGTCCTCACGTACACGTTGCCAGCCTTCAGGATTGCTGACCGCCATCATCATGGCCCCAGAGTTCCAGCGATCTTTCTCCCCAACAATAAAAGATGCCACTCGCGTCCCGACAGAAGATGGCAAGAGATACGCCAGAACAGGAGACAACCCGATCCCTGCAACCAGACAGGCCAGCCCTACCTTCAACACCCACCAGCTTTGCCGGTCCCGGGTGCGCGCCTGCCCGACAATGTCGGTCAGTTGCTGCCGCTCCACCTGAACCGCACGGATCGCGGTATGAAAGGCGGCCTGCATGTCCTGACTGACAGAAAGCCCTGCCTGGCGTACCCCCTGCCCGTAGGCCTGCGGTGTCATCTTCAGCGTCGGACTGGCCTCGATCGCCTTCATGCGCGCGCCCACGTCGTTCAGGGCCTTGACCAGTCTGGCCAGGTCCGGTGTGTAGTCTGGCGGCCGGTTGTCCCGCCATGCCTGGGGTAGCGCTTCCACGCTGCGCCGGAGCACCGTCATTTCGGCGCACAGATCCTCAAACGCACGGGCTGCCGGATCCGTCTCGCTCATGATGGAACCATCCCCTCATCCAGATTCAGTTTTCCGGCACGTCCAGACGATCATCATCCTGACCAGCCTCTTGCGTTCCGGCCCTTTTCTGCTTCCCGAAAAGCAGCCGCCTTCGCCCTTCTTCCATTGCCAGGAGCGTAAGCCTGTTGGGCCGACTGTCTGAAGCTGCGTTCTGAATAGTCCGTCGCAATCTTTCCGCATTGCGCGGACTACTCAGAAGATGTGCTGTCTCCTGACAAACGGCTTGTTCTTTTTCCTGCACAACATCCCTCCCCCGATCAGGCAGCCCGTTCCAGCCCCAGATGTGTCACGAACGGATCAAAGTCCCGGTCACTGTAAAGAAGCCGATACCCGCTTACGATGCATCGTGTGGCAATCAGGGTATCAATGGTCTTCCGGATGGTGATGCCTCTGGCGCGCAGATCACGGAAATATCGTGCCGCCTCGATCATGACATCACGTCCCCCGATCTCCACCAGATCCAGGGCACCAAGCATCCGCCGTGCCTTGTTGAAATCCCGCTCACTCGCAAATCCCTGGAGAACTTCCGTCATCATCAGATCCCCAATGGCGACAAGTTCTTCTCCCAGAAGCCGGTCCAGAACATCAACCTGTGGCGTAACCGTACCCCGGAAAAAATCGATCCAGACCGATGAATCGACCAAAATCATGCGTCGGAGCGCATGGCATCAAGATCACCCTGCCAGTCGAGCTTTCCCCGCAAGGTGCGGAGTTCCCGCTGCTGCTTCAGCTTGATCAGCGTCCGCAACCCGAGTTCGACCGCTTCCTTCTTGGTTTTGACGCCAGACGCCTTCAGCGCATCTGTCATGAGGGTATCATCAATAATGATGTTGGTTCGCATGATGTGTATCTCCTTCACAAATCATACACATTAACATCACCCGTCTCAAGCAGATTACATCCCCATATCCATATCCCGCCCCCTGGAGCGCGACAGGGAGCGCGTGCGCTGCGGCTGCAATCCATGATCGAGCGTCGATCCCTTCCGGACGCCCAGTTCGTGCCCCTTCCGCCGCAGGAGGGACTCAAGCTGCGCGTCCCGCTTCAGCTCCCTGAGCGCCACACCCTGCTGCTCGCGGCTCAGCCCGTCCCACGCCTTCACGAACCGCGCCGCCCGCAACTCGGGGGAATGCCGCACCTTGTCCTCGTGTTCCAGCCCCTCGACCAGCCTGCGCGCCCGTGCCGGCCCTTCCAGCCCGTACAGGGCCTGACGGATCTCCGGCTCATGCTTCACGGCGGTTTCCAGAGCGATCACCGCCCCGGGCCGTAGCCGTTCCAGGGCCGTGCTGGCGTCAAGCCATGCCTTCTTCTGGTACTCCAGCACCGGCAGGTCCTGCTCCACCATGCGCCCGATGTCCCGCACCGCCCGCGCATACTGCTCCACCGCCTGGTGAAGCGGATCACCACCCGGCACAAACCCGCCCAGCCCGGCCGGCACCTGCGCGCGCTGCACACGCGGCAGCCGCAACCCGGCAAAGGGAGAGGCGGGAGCCTCACGCTCAACCCCACTTTCCCCTTTACCGGCCCCGGCATCCATCCCGGCCGATACGTCTTTTTCTGCCGTCCGGCCACGCCCCCTCACGGACAGGCCCAGCCCGTCGAACATCCCGCGCTTCCGCTGTGCCGGTGCCGGATCTGGCGTACGGACAGCTTCGGCCTGCCTGTCCTTCTGGGGGCCAGAGGCAGCCTTCTCACGCTCCACCACGATCTCGCTCTCGGGGACATGCAGCCCGCGTCGTCGCGCAAACCCGGCATCCCGATCCCGGACATGCAGGTAATCCAGCGTGGTATCCTTCAGCCGCTCGCGCGACAGCCGCCGCACCAGCCCGTCCCGGTCGCCCACATCATCCCGGCCCCAATGAACGGACACGCTCTCCCGGTGGCGCGACAGCGCCACATAGGCCCCGTGCCGGTCCATGCTCCCCGTCGCCAGCACATGCGCCCGGTCCACCGTCACACCCTGCGATTTGTGGATGGTGGCGGCATAGCCATGATCCAGCGCGTCATAATCCGCCACCGACACGGACACGACCCGGCCAGTCCCGGCACGACCCGGCCCGTCGAGCTGCACCGACAGCACGAGATCCCCGGCATCAGGCGACCCCACGATGCCCCGCACCGTGCCCAGCGTGCCGTTCTTCACCCCCAGCTCCCGGTCATTGCGCAGGAAGTAGACCCGCTCCCCGTTCGCGAACACCCGCTCGCCCTGGGCGGTCGGTACCAGCACGTCGTCACCCAGCTCACCCGCCTCCCGCCGGATCTCCCGCGCCACCTCGTTCAGCGCCCGCACATCAACACGCCGGTGCGCCAGCATGATCTGGCTGTCCTCTGGCGCGGCCTGCCGGGCTTCATCCCACCCGGCCACTACCCCGGCCCGCGCCTCTTCCAGCGTGTCATGCCCGCGCACCAGGCCGGCCGCCTCATAGCGCTCCAGCGCCCTATCCGTCCGCCCGGTCGCAAGCTCCTTCGTGGCCGCCTGCTGCCAGCCTTCAAGCTGCCGGCGCACCGTCGTGATCTCCACCGACCCGACCCGCTCGGCCACCGCCCGGAACGCGCCACCAGCCTCGATCGCCTGCAACTGCTCGGGATCACCTACCAGCACCACCTTGGCCCCGGCCCTACGCGCGGCCGACAGCACCCGCTCCATCTGCCGTGACCCCACCATGCCGGCCTCGTCCACCACCAGCACGTCCCCGCGCTCCAGCAGGTCGAACCCACGCGCCCACGCACGCTCCAGGGAGGCCAGCGTCCGGCTCTCGATCCCGGACCCGGCTTCCAGCCCTTCCGCCGCGATCCCCGACAGCGCCGCCCCGCGCACCCGATACCCGGCCTCTTCCCATGCCGCGCGGGCGACGCCCAGCATGGTGCTCTTCCCCGTCCCGGCATACCCGACCACCACGGACAGGTCGCGGGACTTCGTGACCTCGCCCACCGCCAGCGCCTGCTCGTCCCCAAGCCCGTCCCGCGCCATCGCCGCCCGACGCACCGCCAGCGGCACCGCATGACCCTGGGACTGTCCCATCGCGAGCGATGCCTCTTCCAGACGCTGCTCGACCCCGATCATCTCCCATGTGGAGAACCGTTCCCGCCCATGACCATCTTTCCCGAGCGCGACCAGCTCCGGACACGCCGCCACCCGAACCATGACAGCACTGAACTGTTCTGCATCCGCCGTCTGCCGGTCCACGAACCGCGCCAGGTCCTTGCGGGTGAATGTGCTCTGCTGCCGGGTCAGCGCCTCCAGCGCCACATGCGGCTCGGCCAGCAACCTTTCACCATTGCGCCGCGCGATCTCCAGATGATCGGCAACCCGCTCCGCGTCCTCGCCCCGCTCTTCCCGGCGCATCCCGGCCGGACCGATCTTGTTCTGTGGCTCAAGGTCGATCCCCTGTGCGGCGAACGACCGATGGTCGATCCGCACATCCAGGTCCAGCTCGGCCAGCCGTTCATTGGCGAGCGACGCCCACCGCTCCCGCCACGTCAGCAGCAGATCCCTGTCATTCCATGAACGCTCTTTCGCACCGAACCCGATGGAAGGCTGATCCTGCGCCAGCCCCAGGCCTTCATGCCGCAACCGTGCCGCAGCAATCAGTCGCGCTGTTCTTCCAGCCGCTGCAAGCGCTTCTCCAGCGTCGAGAGCTTCAGCAGGATGCCGCGCTGCGTCTCCCGAATTTCCGTCAGCAGACGGATCATGAGCTTGAGTGGATCGTCCTCCCCTTTCTGCTCCATCAGGTCCAGGATCCGGCGTGATGTCGTATGCGCCCCCGCCGCCTCGTTCAGGATGCGGGATTCCGTTTCGTCTTCCATGCACAGCCTCTCCGGTTCTGACTTCGATCCGCCGCGTGGACAGCATCACATGCGCATGGGGCTTCGCCTGTCCATCTTCGCCAATATCCCAATGCACATTGAGATCGGCCACCATGCCGCGTTCCACGAACTGCTCCCGCACAAAATCCCGTGCCAGCGCGATCCCCTGCGCCTGGGTCATTTCACGCGGGATTGAAAACTCCACCTCGCGGGCAAGCTGGGCATCCCTGCGCTTCTCGATCGCCTCGACCTCGTTCCATAGGGTCGCACGATCAAGAAACCGTTCCGGCGCGCCATCGGGCAACAGGATCTCGGAATGCACCACGCCGCTCTTGTTGGAAAAGTCATGGTCGCGATCCAGCCGCACGTCATGCAGGCGGGATGCCGCGCGATAGGCCGCCGCCGCCACGGCGCTCCGGCCGGTGGCGCGGCTGATGACCTTTGCATGCAGGTGATAGATCGCCATGAGTGCGATCCTATCACACCACTTAAGCGCACGTCACGAAGTGACGTATAAGCGCGCACTCACATTTTACTGCGCCACAAGGGTTGATTGCTCTGGATGAGTGACGCGGTTCTCGCCTGCGTGGTAGAGTATGCCACAGACCAGCAGGACAGAGGGCGGAAAATGCGCAGGCCACGGGACATTGATGCGGAACTGAAGGCGCTTCAGGAAAAGGCAAAACAGCTTAAGGCGCAACGGACCCTCCAGCTCGGCGAACTGGTCGAGGCGACGGGAGCCGATACCCTGTCGATCGAGGCGCTGGCCGGGGTGCTGCTTGCGGCTGTCGAACAGGCGGACGGCAAACCAGAAGCCGTCGCGAGGTGGACCGAACGGGGGACGGCGTTCTTTCAGGCTGGCGCAAAAAAGGGCGGCCGGAAAGGAACCGGAAACGATCAGAACGGAGCTTCTGGCGCTTGAAAGACGGATCAGGAAGCAGGAAGCCCTGATCCATCGCCATCAGGCACGAAAGGCACGCACCGACATGCGCGACTGGGCGAAGGCGCGACGGGAACGCACCCATCATCTGATCGAACTGGGCGGCCTGGTCCAGAAGGCGGGACTGGTCGATCTGACCGATGATGACCGCGCCACCCTGCTCGGGGCCTTCCTGGACATTGCGGCGCAGCTTCAGGGCGGCAATGATACCACTCCGGTTGATCTGAAAACGCGCTGGAGACGCGCGGGGCTTCATGCCTTCGACAGGGACCGGGAACAAGGCTGACGACAAAACACGATCATCCAAAACGGACAGACTGTAATCTCGGCCACAGAACAATTTTACGGCCTGGAAACTGACCACCACAGACACTTCAAGAGGATACCTAATGGCTCCAGAATACCCTTCTCCAGAATGGTTTTCTGATAAGATCAATCGCCATCAATGGATGTGGAATCTGAATGCCCGGTTTGTTTCACGGGCAGCAAAGCGTGTGACCGATACGGACGCTCTGGTCTTGCTCAATGAGGCGATCAATCTGGAAATAGCGGAAACGGCTGCCAATCTTCTACAGGAAGGTGTGCCAGAAAAAATCGTCGCTGATTTCGTTATGGCTTACAGTCAGACACAACGAGAAGAATTACTGGATAATGTCTGCGATTACGCATGGCGGATTTCTGCTCCTGTCGCTGCCACGAAACACGAGGCGATGAAGACATGACCATGACGGACCTTTCCGACGAACGGGCTGCCAAAAGGGATGCAATCCGCAAGGCACGCAACAGCATGAAACCCGCAGTCCCGGCCGATCAGGTCCTTGCTCTTCTGGACGCCGATCTGGCCCGGATTCAAGCCGCCATTGACGCCCTCCCTACGCCTCGTCCCACGGATTGATGAGGGTGATACCGCAGTTGAGGAAATCGCGTATATTCCGTGTCGCAAGGGATGCGCCACGGGACTGCGCGATGGCCGCGATCTGTGCATCAAACTGACTGATGGGTTCTCCGGCGTGCCGGCGTCGGGAGGCGATCTCAGCATAAACACGAGCTGCCTCTCCGTCGAAAGGCAGGATACGGCCGGAGAAATCCTCTTCGAACATGGCACGGGCGGCCGCGATCAGCAGATCCCGTCGTCGTCCTTCCGGCAGCAGTGCCAGCCCATACAGGATCTCGGCCTGGGTAATGGCCGTGATGAAGAGGGTCATCATGGATTGACGGGACATCCAGGCCAGCACCGCCCCGTCAGGCCCGGAGCGCATCAGTTCGGAGAGGATGTTGGTGTCGAGAACGATCACACTCCGAAATCCACGTCCCTGATGGCCTCACGGGACACGGCAGGCAGGTCTACCCCGCCCAGCCTGGCAAAACGCTGGTGAATGGCCTGACCGGCATCTACCCCCTGAGAGACTTCAGCGGAAAGAGCCGAGCGCAGGATATCGCGCACCTCTTCCTCCATGGAACGCCCATGCTGTGCTGCGCGCAGACGAAGCCGCTGCTTGAGACTGTCGTCGATATTGCGGATGGTCATGACGGCCACGGGAACCTCCATTAGGCAATGACAGCATTGTAGTCATTGACTGCGTACTTTGCAATCATCAGGTCGGATTGGGGTATTTGAGGGAAGAGACGAAATCCCGCACCAAGCTGAAAACGGAAGCGCAGATCCAAACTGGCCTGAAAATCCAGACGGAAACAGAACGCGGGAACGATTTCTCATTCCCGCGCTGAAGATTACCAGTAATATTCGTGGGGTCGCCGGGTTCCGGTATACGGAAAGACCGCTTCGACAGGATCGAGGTGGCCCTTGATGACCAGGCGGGCAATATGCCTGTCATGATGACGGCCAGGACGGATGTCGTGCAGATGGCTGTACCAGTTTGGAGATTCAGAGGCATCACGTGAGCCTCCATAACCACAGCGATCCGGCCGATTGGCCCAGCGATGGTCCCGGCCGTGTTTTCGGCTGTGATGATAGGTGCGAGACATGGGAGTTTCCCTCCATGACGCGCGGAATGATTTCCGAGCGTACCTACATCGCCCGATCTCCTGTGTTCTGGTTGTTCATTTACCCCTGACCACCGGTGTAAGTCTTGCCTGCAGGGTCATGGCCGCAATCATGCCGGAACGGCTCTCATGGGATGATCTGGCAAGTGCATCCAACCGCTCCAGAACGCGTCGGGGAAGAGAGATATTCGCCCGTTCCACCCGGTCATCGAGGACGGCCGGGTCAATGGTGACAAAGCCCATTGTCCAACCTGCATAATCTGGGTTGTTCTGGATAGCATCGAGCGTGCTGGGAGAAGGGACAGCGTCTCCGGCATCCAACGTGGCGTCGATCCATGCCGCAGCAGCCTCTTCCGCATTGGAAATGGCTTCATCGAGTGTATCGCCTGCCGAAAAGCAGCCGGGAAGGTCAGGAAAGACAACGCCAAATGCCGTTGTCTCGCTGCCCCGTTCGATAACAACCGGATAGCGCATGATGATCCTCCTAAAGACCCGCCTGTTTGCGGATGGCGGCAACCAGACCGGTGCCCAGATCCTTTTTGGGATGCGGGACAACCACGATCCCTGGTCGCGATGGATGCTTGAAGACGTTGTGTGAACCGCGCACGCGATCCAGCTTCCAGCCTGCCTTTTCCAGCTCCCGGATCAGATCGGCACTTTTCATTTACACATCATACACACGACATAATTCCTGTTCAACAGAAACCATATGATGTGGGATAGCGCGCCAAAGGCGTCCTGTGGGAGCCTCTGGCCGTCGCTACTGCGAACCCGCTTGAACTAGAACTGGGGTGTAAGGCTTGGTGGCTAACCTTCGATCAAAATCTTAATTTTTTCCGGTGGAACGCCTAACGACTTGCTCAAAGCAGTTTTAGCTTGAGCGATCGTCAGATTTTCATAAGGTTCGGATTTTTCGTTATTTTCATATATTGGTTCAAATATGTTTGGATTGTCCATAACAAATCGAACCTTCAAAAACTTTTCAAGCGCTATAAGTTTTTCAGTCTTCGGGAAAAATACCCCTAGCGTGTAGTTCCTTACTGCTTGGTTAGAACATTCCAGAACCTCTGCAATCTCTTTACGGCTGACATGGCGTTTATCCATTGCCGTTTTTAACTGTTCTCCAAAGGATTTTTCAAGTTTTCCGCGTGCTTCCTTAGCCATTTTTGTTTCCTCAAATTGTTTTCCTTCAAACCTAATATAAACCCTAGATTAAAAATTCAACAACAAAATAATATTTATAGGATCCACAGAATGCATTTTATGCATCCTATCTTCACTCTCACTTGGAAATGCCCTGAATTCGTCCAGCAGCTCTGCCGCTTTCTGTTAGCTGGCATACCGCTAACGTACAGATACCGATTGCGACGACTGGGAAGCTTGGAAGAATGAAGCCACACGTCAGTCCCTCGCCCAGGTAGAGGCCGGATTGGTGATCAGTACGGAAGCCATGAAGGCATGGGCAATCATTTCATTGGCTGTGATCTCTCCGCGCTGGCGTGCATCCATAATTGCGGTAAGCGCCCTGGGAGGCCACACAAAGCGCAATTCCCGTTATCGCCCTACAAACTAGCCGTCACACAAGATAACGTCTGTACGGACATCCTGTGGCGTCTGGCGGACATACTGCGACACGTGAGCTTCTGAATGATCGCCTGAACTCCGGTGCGTCTAGAGCACATTACGGTCTTGCCCGGTTCTTCTGGTGTTGCAGGCGTCGGGCGAGCGCGGAGCGGGAGCCCCGTAGGGCGCCAAAGGCGCCGACGCGGGAGAGGATGATGCTGGTGGAGAGACGATGTGGGAACGCATCGTCAGATTATGATTTCGCGCCGTAGGCGTGTCTGCTTAGCGCAGCCCTGAAAGGGCGAGCAGGGGGATGCCGGGTGGGAGATCGCGCATAGCGCGATCGGGGCGGCCGTAGGCCGTGAGCCGGCGGGGGCGTAGCCCCCCCCATGACCTTTTTCAAGCAAAAAGATGCGTAAAAGCACATAGCGGTTTCAGGGCTATGTGACCGGGATCGGGATATACCGTTGGGTCGGGAACGGAGCTGCGGTGGCGACGGTCGATCACTCTCCCATTCGCGGGTTGATTACCGCAGGAACGCATGTCGTCGCGGCCTACCTCGGACTAAGAACGGGCGTCGGGATAAAACCGGCCCAGGGGGCTCTCGAGGATTGCCTGACCTTCGGCTCCGTCCCCGGCCGAGCGGGGACATGGGGCGGAGACTATGGCTGTGTCAAAGTAACCTCCCGACCAATTGCCCAGATGAAGCCGCATAGTTCCCGAGCGATGGCAGTCACGACGACCGTCGGTTTTTTGCCGGTTGCGCTCAGCTTACGATAACGCTCGCACAGGCGAAGCTGGGCTTTCCATGCGATATCCCGTATTGCCTTTGCCTGTTTAGCGACGACCTGAATTTTTTCTGAAGCGAGGCGTGGAGGATAGCGATAGCTCCAGGCAGCTTCTACCAGTACACGTCGTGCTTCTGCATTTCCAGCTTTGGTAATACCGCCTCTCCAGATACGACTGCCGCTGGACTGTTCTGAGGGGACCAGGCCAAGGTAAGCCATCAGTTGGCGTGGTGTTTCAAAACGCCCGAGATCTCCGATTGTGGACATGAAGATAACAGCAGACATCGTATCAAGACCACGCATGGCCCGCAGAGCATCTACGACGGGTGCCATCGACCATTCCGCAAGCATTGTGGTGATCCTGGTTTCAAGTTGTTCCCGGCGTTCCTGCGCTGCCCAGACGGCCTCAACGTAATCCTGAAATACGATCTGGTGCGGCTTTTGCTCAAAAGTCTGGAGGCCAAGCCACGTTCGGTGACGGATGGTCCAGTTTTTCTTGTTGGGGCCGTAAATACGACCATGACGAAGGAGAAAGGCAAGGCATTGTTGTCTGGCACGGGTCAGTTGGGTTGCTGCGTCCATACGGGCACGGACGAGATCCCGGATTGCTTCGTGGACCGGGTCTGGCACCCAAACAGGTGTGAGATTGCCAGCGCGATGCTGGATTGCCAGTTTTTGAGAATCCCGCCGATCGTTTTTGATGTGATCGCCCGGTTTACGGGCAATCAGGCTGGGAGCAGCAACCAGACAGCCGTGGCCTAGCTCCAGTATCTGGCGGTATATTCCGTAGCCGCATCCACCCGCTTCATAACAGAACTCCAGCTGATGGCCATTTTTATTCAATCGTTTGGCCATTCTGGCGATGTCGGTTGGCGTATTGGGGATTGTTCCAATGAAACAGATGGTTCCCATGCGTCCCTCTTCAGCCGTTGTGACTGAAATGGTTTCCTTATGCACATCAAGTCCGACATATAGCAGCTTACTCATGATCTTCTCCGCTAATGGATTGATCGTGTTCTTCTGATGCTATGCCCAACGCAGGAATGGGCTGGATGTCTCTCTAAAGGTCATACGGACTAAGAGGCGGTGATTTAGATCGAAATTTTAAGTCTTATATTTATCCACAATTTCGTTAGAAATTATCGGACAACTACCGGAAAAACCTATCGGTTTAGATAACGGGAATCATATCGGTTTTAGGGGGGTGGTGATTGCACCGTGCCTATGGGTGGTGATTGCACCGTGTCTACGGGTGGTGATTGCACCGTATTAGGGTGGTGATTGCACCGGGATAACTTTTCTATTCACAGAGAGAGGCCTTCTCCTAGAAACAGTGGCAATCGCACTATTTTTTGGTGGCTTTGAGCAGAACAAGAGGGGTGGTGATTGCACCGTGCTTTCAGTGCCGCCGCAAATGAGGCCATCGTGTGGAAAGTACGCTAAACAACGTTTAGCATGAACAGTAGAAGAACGTCTGGGTAGCGTGATCTTGTCTGAGGGCAAGTC
>NZ_JABJWD010000062.1:0-1414 GCF_013155425.1 Gluconacetobacter entanii
TAGCACTACAGTTGCATTTTGTGTTGAGTTCTGAATCGATGGGTAACCATGATTCAGGATATGATGAGTGGCGGTACGTCTGTTGAAGAGACGCTGGAATTATGGGCGCGCTCGCTTCGGTCCGCCAAGGATCGGATGGCGCCGCTGTTCACGCAAAAACGTGTCGTAGATTCGGCCTGTGCTTTTCTTGATGTTTTGATTGGCAATGAACCACGCAAGACGGGATGGATGCGAGCGGAAGCCGCAGGAGATCCTGGTCCATGGCGGCAGCAGGCGCTTCTGGGACGCGGGCACTGGGATGCCGATGCCCTTCGTGACGTCGTCAGGGATTATGTGATTGAGCATCTGGGCACTGAAGAGGGCGTGCTGGTCATTGATGAGACCGGTTTTCTGAAGAAGGGTCAGGCGTCCTGCGGTGTGGGGCGGCAGTATACGGGATCTGCCGGCAAGATCACGAACTGCCAGATTGGTGTGTTTGGCGCTTATGTTTCGGAACGGGGGCATGCCTTTATTGACCGCGCCCTGTATCTCCCGAAAGACTGGACATCAAAGCCTGAGCGTCTGAAGCGGGCCCACGTTCCCGATGACGTGGTGTTTGCGACCAAACCGGCGTTAGCCTCGATGATGATTGAGCGAAGTATTGAGGCCGGTGTGCCGTTCCGCTGGGTTGCAGCAGACAGCGTGTATGGCGTGGGCGACGTAGAACGCACGCTTCGCCGGGCAGGAATTGGATATGTGCTTGGGGTCAAGGGCAATCACTGGTTCGGATCATGGGCAACGGAACCGCTGATTGCCGGAGAGGCGAAAGATATTGCAGCAGGACTGCCAGACCAGGCCTGGCGTCGTCTGTCAGCGGGGCACGGCACAAAAGGTGAGCGACTTTATGACTGGGCGTATCTTCCGCTTGCTGATCTGGATGCTGAAGAATTTGACTGCCCTATAGCCGGACCATGGACACGTGGCCTGTTGATCCGCCGAAACATCGCTGACGGGGACCTTGCCTATTTTACGACCTGGAGCCCGAAAGGGACAACCACGCAGGAACTGGTGAACGTTGAAGGGACGCGCTGGAGGATCGAAGAAGGGTTCGAGACGGCCAAAAACGAATTTGGTCTTGATCATAACGAGACCCGCTCCTGGCATGGTTGGCATCGGCACGTCTCTCTGGTCATGCTGGCCTATGCCGTCATGGCCAGTGTCCGTTACCAGGCAAACTCACTGAAACCGAAAAAAACACAACTCAGAACACGACAGTCCTTGTCCGCTGGTCCATTCAGGAGATCAGGCGCCTCGTCGTAAAACTTGCACAACGCAGACTACCCGTCTCTCACATCCTCAGATGGTCCGTCTTTCGACGAACGCATCAGGCCAGTGCTATCCGCGCTCACTCACGACACAAAATGCAACTGTAGTG
>NZ_JABJWD010000063.1:0-34195 GCF_013155425.1 Gluconacetobacter entanii
GCGGTCTTTCGTGGGTCATGCGGGTTTTCGCTGGCGATGCTGGGGGCGGGCTACCTCGTGGGGATCGAGGGGGGGCTTGCCATGCTGCTGGGCGCGGTGCTGGCGTGGGGGGTATTCGTCCCGTTCCTGACGGCGCATGAGGCCGACCCCGCCCACCTTGCCCCTGCCGCCCACGCCGCGAGCGTGTGGATGCATGACGTGCGCTTCATCGGCGCGGGCATGATCGCGGTGGCGTCCGTGTGGACACTGGCGCGCATGATGGGGCCGATCGTGCGTGGCATCCATTCCAGCCTGCGCAGCACCTCCGCCGGGGGGGGGGCGAATGACGGCGGTGACCTGCCGCTGCGTCAGGTCGGGCTGCTGGCCGGGGGCATCAGCGTGGTGCTGACGGTCATGTTCATCGCCTTCCTTGCCCCCTTTGGCGGCGTCAGCGCGGGCACCGTCGGGCTGGCGCTGGTGGGCATGCTGTGCTGCATGCTGATCGGCTTCCTCGTCTCCGCGACATGCGGCTACATGGCGGGGATCGTGGGATCGTCATCCTCCCCGATTTCGGGGATCTGCATTGTCGCGGTGATCCTGATTGCGTCGCTGTTCGTCGGCATGCGCGCGCTGGGGCTGTTTCCCGCGTCGGTGGGCGACCATGGCGGCATCGCCTTCTGCCTTTACATCCTGTCCGCGCTGACAGCGTCGGCGGCGATTTCCAATGACAACCTCCAGGACCTCAAGACCGGGCAGCTTGTGGGGGCCACGCCATGGCGCCAGCAGGTCGCGCTGCTGATCGGGTGCGCGACGGGGGCGCTGGTGATCCCGCCGGTGCTCAACATCCTGTACCAGACCTATGGTTTCGTGGGCTACCTGCCGCATCCGGGCATGGACCCGACGCATGCGCTGGCCGCGCCGCAGCCTGCGCTGATGATGATGATCGCATCGGGCATCTTCCTGCACCAGCTTGACTGGAACATGCTGGCGGTTGGCGGGGTGCTGGCGGTCATGGTGATCGTGACCGACCTTGCGCTGCGCCGCCACGGGCGCGCGCTGCCGCCGCTGGCGGTGGGGATCGGCATCTACCTGCCGGCCGCCGTCACCGTCACGCTGGCGGTCGGGGCGCTGGTCAGTTGGGTCTGCGCACGGCGCGGCAGCGACGCCCGCGCGGCACAGATCGGCACCATGCTGGCGTCGGGCATGATCGTGGGCGAAAGCCTGATGGGCGTCGCGCTGTCGGCGGTGGCGGGATTCGCCGGCCGTGACAGCGCCCTGTCGATCATGCCCGCAGGCGTGCCCGCCGCCGTGCCGGACATTGCGGGCGCGATGGTTTTTGCAGGAATGTGCGTGTGGTTTGCCCGCTATGTCCTGCGCGCGCGATAGGGCGGCGAATCGCCATATCCGGCCCCTCGTCGCCCATCACGCCGGGCGGCGGCCATGCCGGGATGGCTGCATCGGGCAATAGACCTCGCCCGCCTATGGTGGCAGACTCGGGGCATGGCACCACGATTCAGCGAACTTGATTTCCCGCGCCCGACCCGCGAAAGGCTGTCCCTGCGGTTCGGGCAGGTTTCCACCCTGCTGGACCAGAACCGGCTTCCTGAGGCGCTGGGCCTGTTCGATACGATCCGCCGCGATTACGAAAGCTGGTCGGCAATGACGGACCTGCGGTTTTCGCAGGATACGACGTCGGCCGCCAACCGGGCGGAACGCGATTACGCGGATTCGCTGACGCCGCATGTCACCGCGTTCGAGGTCGCGATCAAGCGACGGCTGCTCAACGCCCCGGACCAGCAGGCGGTGCGTGCCGCACTGACGCCGCATACGCTGGAACTGTGGCGCACGGACATCACGACCTTCGATTCGCGAATCGCCGACGCGCTGGAGGAGGAAGCCCGGCTGAGCGGTGAATATACCGCGCTGATCGCCTCCGCCCGGCTGTCGATCGAGGACCGGACCGTCAACCTGTCCGGCCTTGCCCCCTATGCCGAAAGCACGGACCGCACTGTACGCGAACAGGCGGAGCGCGTGCGCTGGGCGTTCTTTGCCGACAATGCGCGGCAACTCGACACGCTGTTCGACCGACTGGTGCATGTGCGCGCCGACATGGCCGCGGCACTGGGGTATGACGCCTATACCTCGCTGGCCTACCGCCGGATGCGCAGGGTGGATTACGGCCCGCGCGAAGTCGCGCGCTTTCGCGAGGAGGTGCGCACCCATGTGGTCCCGCTGGTGCAGCGTATCCTTGAGCGCCGCCGCGCCACGATGGGGTGGGAGTGCGTGTATTCGTGGGACGAACCCCTGATCGACCCGCACGGCAACCCGCGCCCCATCGGCGGGCATGACATGCTGGTGGCGCAGGCGCAGGTGATGTTCGACCGCATGGGCGGCGACCTTGGCGGATTCTACCGCCAGATGCGCGAAGGCGGGTTCCTTGACCTGCGCAACCGCGATGGCAAGGCCGGGGGCGGGTTCTGCACCTCCTTCCCCACGGTGGGCATGCCCTTCATCTTTGCCAACTTCAACGGCACGCAGCACGACATCAATGTCTTTACCCATGAAATGGGCCATGCCTACCAGAACTGGAAAAGCCGCAACCTGCCTGCGGTGGACCTGCTGTGGCCGACGATGGATGCGGCGGAAATCAATTCCATGGCGCTGGAATTCCTGACATGGCCGCACATGGACCTGATGGTCGTGCCCGAGGAGGCCGAGCGCTTTCGCCAGATGCACCTGATCGGGTCGCTGTCGTTCCTGCCCTATGGCGTGTGCGTGGATCATTTCCAGCACGAGATCTATGCCCGGCCCGACATGTCGCCCGCCGAACGCCATGAACTGTGGCGGGAGATGGAGCGCCGCTACCTGCCATGGCGCGATTATGGCGGCATCGCCCACCCGTCCGCCGGCGGACGGTGGCAGGCGCAGGGGCATATCTACCGCTCGCCGTTCTACTACATCGACTATGCGCTCGCGCTGTGCTGCGCATTGCAGTTCTGGCAACGCAGCCGCACCGATTACGACCGTGCGCTGCACGATTATGTCGCGCTGTGCGAACGGGGGGGATCGCGACCCTTTACCGGGCTGGTGCTGGAGGCGGGGCTGACCTCCCCGTTCCAGCCCGGCGCGCTTGAGGACACGGTGCGCGAGGCGGCGCGTTACCTCAACATTCCCCTGCCATCAGAAAAGTAGAAGACGTTTTTGGTGAAGCTTTTTCCAAAAAGCTTCGAAAGATGCCGCCTTTTTGAAAAAAGGCGGCACCCAAAAACTTTTGTCCGCTGGTGATTATCAGGTGCGTGCATCCCATTGCGCCAGCAGGTCGATCACCGCCTGCGACGACATCGCGCGCGCATTGCCCAGCGCCGTCAGCCCATCGGCATTGAGCACCTTGCCCTGCGCCGTGACGATCAGCACGGTCGGCACCGCCGAGATCTTCAGCCCATGCTGTTCAAGGAACTCGAGGTTGGTGTTCATGCGTTCGACATTGATCATCACCACCACGAAATGCCGCGCAATCCAGGGGGCCACGGCGGGGTCGTCCATCAACCCGGCAAGGATGCGGCAGTCGGGGCACCAGTTGCCGCCGAAATCCAGCAGTACCTTGCGCCCGGTGGCCCGCGCGGTGTCAAATGCGGCGGCGATCTGTTCGCGCGCCCCTGCCGTCGGGCCATAGGGTTCCGCCGGAACCGCCGGTGTCAGGTCACCGATCTGGGGTGGCGTATCCACGGCCGCGGCCTGCCCCCCGCCGGGGGCCGCGCCAACGCACGCACCCGCCACCAGTCCCGCACGCCACAGGCGCGACATATGCCCGGAACGTCCATACATTGCGTTCACTCCCCTTACGCATCTTCCCGGCAACGAGCCGGACATGACCTGCTCGCCCCTTGAGGAAAGGTAGCCTATCCACATGAAGAACACCGACGCAACAACCAGTACCTCCCTGACGCGTACGCTGGTGAAGACCGGCAGCGTCGTGATCGTCACGATGCTGCTGATGGCCAGCCTGCGCTACAGTGCGACGGTTGCGGGACTTGTGGACCATGTGGCGGGGTCGGACACATGGCTTGCGGTCTATCGCCTGACGGGGGCCGCAGATGAAACCGACCGCGAACGCACCATCATCATGGGCGTGGCGCTGGTGTGCTGCCTGCTTGCCATCGGGATCGTGCAACTCGGGGAGTATGGACTCGAACGCCTGCGCCGGCGGCGGGCGGAACGGTCCTGAACTGTGCGCGCCATCAGGCGACGTGCGGCGTCCCCTCACGCATCCAGAAGAATGTCAGTTCATGCTTGTTGTGCCACAGATGGCGCACCACCCCGCCGGGCAGGGCGGCGAACTGCTCCGCCGTGTCATGGTCCGTCCCGCCCTGGAATTTGATGGTCAGGACCATGCGCGCCACGCGCCCGCTGTCGATCCAGCGCCGCGCCAGCGTCAGCAGGCGCGCGGGATAGGCGATGATGTCCGACAGCAGCCAGTCCACATGCGGCATGCTCTCGGGATCAAGGCCAAAGGCGCTTTCACGGCGGGTCGTCACACCGGGCAGCGCCGCGACACGCGGGTCGAGGTCGGCGCGGTCAATCGCGATCACATCCGCGCCGCACCGGGCGGCCACCCACGTCCATCCCCCCGGCGACGCCCCGAGGTCAAGGCAGGTCTGGCCCGCCTGCGGCCACTGCCCAAGGCGCGTGAATGCCTCCCACAGCTTGAGGTACGCGCGTGAGGGCGGGCCTTCGCGGTCTTCGACGAAATGGACCTCTCCATTGATGAAGGGCGACGTCTTGGTGGGGGAGAGCAGCATCCGCTCCGCCGACAGCAGCGTCCATGCCCCCAGGTGCCCCTGCGGCGGAAGGGCGGGAAACACCAGTGGACGCGCACGCAGCGGCGGCAGGTTCTGGGTGATCAGGGCGGAACGGCGGTGCAGGTCCGGCGCGTATCCGGCCCAGTTGCGCTGTATGGCGCGCAGGTCGCGCGCCGCGCCCTTGATGGAAGCGATGTCGCGCAACTGCGGTGCGGTCCATGTCTCCAGCGCCCATGCGCTGCGCACCGGTGCCTGCGCCGTCAGGGCAAGGCGCCCGTGCCAGCGCACCGCCACGCCCTGGCGGCCGAGTTCGTGTTCCAGCGTTTCCTCGAACCCCGGCGGGGCAAGATAGGCCGCGCCCACCTGCAGGTCCGTCAGGTCGGCGGGCGGCATCCCCTCCGGCGTCGTGCCCGTGTGCGCGGATGTCATGAACGCAGGATCCCCACCGCCAGCAGCAGCCATGACAGCATCAGGATACTGCCCCCCGTCGGCGCCACCGGCCCGAGATGCACGCCGGTAATGGCCGTGAAATAGACCGCGCCACAGAACAGGCACATCCCCAGCGCCATCGCGCATCCCGCCAGCGAGATGAGCCGCTGGCACCCGGCCTGCATCATCAGCACCCCGATGCCCAGCAGCGCCAGCGCGTGCCACATTTCCATCTGTATGGCCTGCCGTGCCATGTCCCGCCCCCCCTGTGCAAAGAACTGGTCCGGCAGGTGGGCGGCAAACGCACCGGCAACCATGCCAAGCAGCGCGGCAAACGCGGCCAGGGACAGTAAAAAGCGAATAACAGTCGGCATCGGGCCATCCATGACAGGGAATACGGACGCCACGGGCGAAAAAGTCCCGTGTGTCCCCCGAGCATGTAGCCTATAAACGCCACATGGCCCATACAGGTCATGACGCCATGTTCCATGCCCGGCACGCATGGAGGCAGATGCTGTGGCGCCCCGCACCCGCGCCATGTGCTGCCCCCGCCCCGCAGCGCAGGCCATGCCCGAAGATCGGTAAAAAGCGGATAAACCCCTTAATGCGGGTTTGTCGGCAGAGGCAAAACTGCTAGACTTTTTCACACGTTCAGCGGGTCGTTCGCATATTTCTCGTTAGGAAAATGATACATGAAAAAATACGCTGCCTGGTTTCTCTGCGCTTCGGTCGCGGCGCTGCCTGTCTCTTCCTTCGCCCGTGCCCCGAAGACCGCAGCACCCCCGGCCCCGCCGCCCTTCACCGATTCAGACACGACCTTCGCCGAGAACGCCACCGAGGTGAACACGTTTGAAATCGAGATTTCACAGCTGGCCACCACGCAGGCGAAGCGCCAGAAAGTGAAGGACATGGCCGCCGACCTCGTCAAGCAGCATACCGACAACCAGAACAAGCTCTCCGCGCTGGCGCTGCAGCACGGGCTTGAACTGAACAAGGACATGAGCACCGACGAACAGCAGATCATCGACCGGCTGAAGACCGAAAAGGGTCACAAGTTCGACCGCGACTACCTCGACATCGAGGCGCAGGCCCACAGCGACGCCCTGGCGATGTTCCAGAACGAAGCCGAATCCGCCAGCGACCCGGACCTGAAGGCCTATTCCTCCGCCACGGCGGACGCGACGCAGGCGCACCTGAACGAAGCGCTCAAGCTCGGCGCGAAGAAGCCGACCGCCACGCACTGAACGGCGTCCGCATCGCCTGCCCCGCCACCACCGGGGGGTAGGCCTGCCTTCTTCGGACTTCACCTTTGACCTGACGCATGATCCCGGGGAAAGATTTTATGGCCATTCGGATCGACCGGGTCGTGACCCGGGGCGGCGACAGGGGACAGACCTCCCTGGGCAATGGCGCGCGTGTTGAAAAAGACGACCCACGTATCGAGGCGCTGGGCACGCTGGATGAGGCCAATGCCGTCATCGGCGTGCTGCGCGCGGCCTGCCCGCCTGAGACGCACGATGCGCGGTTCCTGCGCCGTATCCAGTCACTGCTGTTTGATATCGGCGGCATCGTCTGCCAGCCAGACAGGGGCATCGACGCCTTTCCCGCCGGGGAAGCCGCAATGGATGTCCTGGAAACCGAGATCGAGCGCCTGCGTGCGCACCAACCCCCATTGCGCAGTTTTGTCCTGCCGGGCGGCACGCCTGCGGCGGCACAGGCGCATCTGGCACGCACGGTCATCCGTCGCGCGGAACGCCGGATGGTCAGCCTGCATCGCACGGCCCCCCTCGCCCCGGCCATCCCGGCCTGTCTGAACCGGCTATCGGATTATTTCTTCGTGCTGGGCCGGCATTTCAATGCCGACGGGCACGATGACATCACGTGGCTGCCCGGCAGCTTTTCCGCCTGATCAGCCTGGGGCGCGGTCGGCGGGAACGCAATCGACCACCACCGTGGCCTCATCCCCGCCGGCTTCTTTTTCCAGCGCCCGCAATGCGGCGCATGCGGCGTCGAGCAGGTCCTCGCACGTTGCGCTGGCGTCGAGTTCGAGCACGACCTCGTCATCGCGCGGTTCTTCAAGCGTCGCGAACTGGCTGTCGAGCATGCTTGCCGGCATGAAGTGGTCCGTGCGTTCACGCAGACGCGCACCCACGCCGTCGCGACTGCCCTTCAGGTAGACAAAGCAGACCTGCTCGTGCCGTCCCGAAATGGTCGTGCGATATGCATGCTTCAGGGAGGAACAGGTCACCACGCCCTGCTGGCGCGCGCCGATCCATTGCGCCACCTGCTGTCCGATCTGTTCCAGCCATGGCTGCCGGTCAACATCCGTCAGTGGCGTGCCCGATGCCATCTTGGCGATATTGGTCGCAGGATGCAGGTCGTCCCCCTCCACAAGGGGGCATCCCAGACGTTCCGACAGCATCCGGGCGAAGGTGGATTTTCCACATCCCGAAACCCCCATCACCACCAGGACGCGCGGTACCCCCGCCCGTTTCAGGACCGAGGACGGACGCGCCAGTGTCCCTGCCGTGATGGTCGTGTTGCCCGATATCACTTTCCCATCCCCTTTGCGGTGCCGCCTGAGGGTCCACCGGTTTCTGCGTGTGCATCACCGCGCACATCTCATCTCAACCTGCATAATACAGGAACACATGCGATGTTATCGCCCAGTTACAGCGGGGTTCAATACAGCAGGCCACAAAAAGTCCCATCGCAAGAACATGTGATGGATACATGGCGTAACCAGATCGAAACATTCATTCCCGCACATGAATATATACCTAAATACAGACCATACAGGGATGAATAGTTGAAAACCGGGAGACCGCAGCACCTCCTTCATACAAAAAAGACCATGATCCATACAAAATATGAATACGCCGCAATATCCTGATGGATGCTTGCATTCCTGCCAGAATAAAGGCTACATAGTCGCGAAGTCATTTTCAGGTGCGAAATCTTGGAATATCTCCATTAGGAATAATTTCCTATTCCTGTGGTTGATGTTTTTCCTCCAGATCCTCGGCTTTGTATCTATCAAAGAGTCTGACCGTGTCATCATATAATGAATTCCTGTCCTTCCCCGGTGAAGAAGATCAGGACGCTTCCCCCCACCGCGACGAAGTCAGTGAAGCGCGTGAGGCGCTTGACCGCCTTGGCAAGGAACCGGAGAAGGCCAGGCCTTCGTCTGCGTCCCCGATGCCCCGGCGCCCCACCCAACTCAAGCGCCAGCAGCGCCTGCCCGAAGTCGGCGCACGCCGTCGCAAGTTCGTACAGGATGGCGAAGTACGGGTCGAACACCAGAACATTTCAACACGCCCGACCTCCACACGCACGCTTCACATACAGTCCGACAGTAATGGCGAAGTAGAACAGCTACGCAACAGGCTCCAGATCGAGCAGAAACTGCGTGAAACCGCCGAACGCCAGCGTCAGGAAACACAGGGCAACCTGCGCGGGCTTGAAACCCGCATCGGCCATGCGGAGATCATGCTTGGCGAAGCCAAGAACACGATTGCGCAGAAGAACGAGGAAATCCTCGGCCTCAAGACGGAACTGTACGCGGCACAGGCACAGATCGAGCGCCTGAAGGAAGAAAACGCCGCCGCACGCAAGGCCCGCCTGACGGCACAGCCACGCCGCGCGCCCACCCCTGCTCCCGCAGAGGATGTGGAGACGCAGGAGGATGAAGACGAACCCGTGAAGTGGTGGATCCGCAAGAAATAAACCCGTCATGATCCGGGGCGTTATTTTCCAGGTCTTGCCACAGGCCCCGCGATGGGGCCACCACCACACGGCATGCGTGTCGCACGATATCGGGCATGGAGACAGGACGGATGCATGACCATCCGATAACAGCGGGACAACAGCGACGGATCGGGCTTCTGGTCGTGGCGCTGAGTACAAGCTCGTGCGTCGCCATCCTCCTGCTGATCCCGCTTGTCAGCGGATTCGTCGGCCTGCTGCGTGATGTGCTGAGCGTGCTGATCCTGCCCTTTTCCCTCATGTTCGGGATGAGCGGCACGTCGGTGGACCAGTCCTCCGCGCTGAGCCAGATCATCGACAGCATGGGACATAATGCGGGCCAGCACCCGTGGCGCACCATGATCGGGGCCATGACCGGCGTGGGCGGGGCCTTTGCCTTTGTCATGGCCGAACGTGTTGGCGGGCGCCTGGCCTATGTCACGGCCATGGCGGCCACGGCGGTGGCCATGGGCCTGTGCGGCCTTCCGGCGGCGGCGTTCCTCCTGCCATCTTTGCTGACAGAAGGAATATTCGCGCTGTCCCCGCCCGCGACCGACGGGCAGACGTCAGGTTAGGCCGGCGACGAACATCGCGATCCGCCCGCAGGCATCGACCAGGATTTCATCGGACGTGGCATAGGACAGGCGCAGATACGGTCCCTTGCCGAACGCACTGCCATGGACGACGGCGACATGCTGTTCCTCCAGCAGGGCGATGGCGAAATCCTCGTCCGTTCCGATCAGGCGACCGCCCGCGCTGGTGCGGCCAATGCACGCCGCAATCCCCGGATAGACATAGAACGCGCCAAGCGGCATCGCACAGGTCAGTTGCGGGATCTGGCGCAGCGCGCCCACCACCATCCTGCGGCGCCGGTCATAGGTTTCGCGCATCACCTCCACCACGCCCGATGGCCCGTCGAGGGCCGCGACCGACGCCGCCTGGCTGATGGAGCAGATGCCCGATGTCGAACTGCTCTGGATGCTGGCCATCGCGCGGATCAGGCCGGCAGGACCACCGACATAGCCCACGCGCCAGCCGGTCATGGCATAGGCCTTTGACACGCCATTGAGCGTCAGCACACGCGATTTCAGGTCCGGCGCCACCTGCGCGATGGAGACATGCGCCTGCCCGTCATAGACGAGATGTTCATAAATCTCGTCCGACAGGACATGCACGCGCGGATGACGGCGCAGCACCTCGGCAATCGCCTCAAGGTCGGCGCGGGTGGTCGTCGCCCCCGTCGGGTTGTTGGGGAAGTTGAGCACAAGCCACTTGGTCCGTGGCGTGATCGCCGCCTCCAGCACCGCCGCATCAAGGCGGAACCCGCTTTCCTCCGGGCAGTCCACGAATACCGGGACCCCGCCAAACAGGCTGATGATCAGCGGATAGCTGACCCAGTAGGGGCGCGGGACGATGACCTCGTCCCCCGGATTGACCGTGGCCATGAAGGCATTGAAGATGACCTGCTTGCCCCCGTTGGAGACCATGACCTCCGACGGTTCGTAGGCCAGGCCATTTTCACGCGCGAACTTGCGGATGATCGCGGCCTTCAGCGCGGGCGTGCCCTCCACGGGGGGATATTTCGTCTGCCCGTCGAGCGCGGCGCGGTGCGCGGCCTCGATCACACCTGCGGGCGTGGGGAAATCAGGTTCACCAAGTGCGAGGGAAAGCACCTGCTCCCCCCGCGCCTTCAGCGCGCGCGCGCGCTGGGCCATGGCGATGGTCGCCGGGGTTTCAAGCCGGTCCATGCATCCGGCCAGAAACCCGTCCGAGACCTCGTTACTGCTTGTCATGGTCTTGGTCCCGTCTTCAGCGCAGGCCGCCGCAGAAGCGCTGGATGCGCAGGCAGGCTTCCTTCAGGCTTTCGGTATCGGTGGCATAGGAAATGCGGAAATGCCCCGCGAACATGAAGGCGCTGCCATGGACGGCGGCGACACCTTCCTCATCCAGCAGGGCCGTCACGAAATCCCTGTCGCTGTCGATGCGCGCACCGCCCGCGCTGGTCCTGCCAAGGCAGCCACGCAGCGAGGGAAACACATAGAACGCGCCTTCGGGCGTTGCGCAGTGCAGGCCGGATGCCTGGTTGAGCATGCTGACCACAAGGTCGCGCCGCTCCTGGTAGGTCGCGACCATTTCCGCGATGAAGTCCTGCGGGCCGCTCAGCGCCTCAAGCGCTGCCGCCTGGCTGATGGAGGACGGGCCGGAGGTGGACTGCCCCTGCAGCTTGTTCATCGCACGGATCAGTTCGACAGGTGCGGCCGCGAACCCGATGCGCCAGCCGGTCATGGCATAGGCCTTCGACACGCCGTTCATCGTGACGGTGCGGTCCCGCAGGCGCGGTTCGACCTGCACGATGGTGGCGGGTTTGAACCCGTCATACACCAGCTTGTCATAGATATCGTCGGTCAGGATCCAGATATCGGGATGGCGCAGCAGCACATCGCACAGCGCGCGCAGTTCCTGCGCGTCATAGGCGGCACCGGTCGGGTTGTTGGGGGAATTGAGCAGCAGCCACTTGGTACGCGGCGTGATCGCGGCCTCCAGGTCGGCGGGGCGCATCTTGAACCCGTGTTCGGCCATGCACGGCACGACAACCGGCGTCCCTTCGGCCAGGGCGACGATATCGGGATACGAAACCCAGCACGGGGCCGGGATGATGGCCTCGTCTCCCGGATTGATGGTCGCGACCATCGCGTTGTAGATGACCTGCTTGCCCCCGTTGGAGACAATGATCTCGTCCGACGTGTAATCCAGCCCGGAATCAAGGCGGAACCGTTCGGCCACGGCCTTGCGCAGCGCGGGCGTGCCGGCGACGTCGGTATATTTCGTCTGCCCGGCGTCGATGGCGCGGATGGCCGCCTGCTTGATGTTGGCGGGCGTGTCGAAATCGGGCTCGCCCGCCGAAAGGCTGATAATGTCCTTGCCCGCGGCTTTCAGTTCACGTGCCTTGGTGGAAATGGCGATCGTCTGGCTGGGGCTGATCCTGTCAAGACGGGCGGCGATAAGATCCATGAGACCGAGATCCATATGACATGAAGTTACCGTTCCTTGCTGGAACGTCCGGTTGGGAACCCTAGTGCGAAGCCGTCGCCGTGAAAACAGCACAAATGCACCACTCCCATGTTTGCCCGCCACCGGGGCGCCCGCTCATGCCATGACGGGGCCGGGGTCGCCCGCCGCGGCGCGCACGGCCTGCGCGCTCATCCCCGCCGCACGCATCGCGGCGATGGTCATGGCCCGGTCACGCTTGGCCAGCCTGCGGCCCGAGGCATCGCACAATAGCGGGTGATGGGCGTATTCCGGCGCCGTCCAGCCCATAAGGTGCTGCAAAAGGCGATGCAGGGAGGTCGCGGGACGCAGGTCCTCGCCGCGCGTCACCAGCGTGATCCCCTGCAACGCATCATCATGCGTCACACATAAATGATAGGACGCCATCACGTCCTTGCGCGCCAGCACCACATCCCCAAACAGTTCGGGATGGCAGCGCTGTGGCCCTTCCCCACGTTCATGCCATGTCAGGTCGCGCGCACCGGGCACCGACAGCGCGCGTTCCATGTCCAGGCGCATGGCGTGCGGTGTCCCCGCCGCCAGCAGCGCCGCCCGCCGCGACGGGGACAGGTGGCGGCAGGTCCCCGGATAGACCACGCTGCCATCGGGGGCATGGTGCGGGGCATGGGCGGAGGCGGCGATTTCGTCCGCGATGTCACGCCGCGTACAGAAACACGGATAGACCAGGCCCCGCGCGCCAAGCCGCGCCAGCACCGCCGCGTAATCCGCAAGGTGCCGCGACTGCCAGCGCACAGGTTCGGGCCATTCCAGCCCGAGCCAGCGCAGGTCATCCATCAGGTCGCGGGCGAATGCGTCACGGCAGCGGCCGGGATCTATGTCCTCGATCCGCAGCAGGAAACGGCCCCCCGACTCGTTTGCGGCACGCCACCCCGCAAGTGCCGAGGCGACATGCCCCAGATGCAGCCCCCCGGTGGGACTGGGGGCGAAGCGGGTGATGTCAGGCATTTTCGACACGATAACAGTCAGGTAGCAAGGAATGTCCCCATATGGTCCGCACGGGCCGGGAAGAATGGCGCGAATATTCGCCCCGTCCATCCCTTGCCACATGGGATGAGGTCTGCAATAGATTCGGGGCAGTTACTTCATGACGGCGCACATGATCGGCGTTCGGTTCAAAGTAAAGGACGCCTGAAGACTTGTGTGGCGGCATCACCTCAAGGATGCGCCCGTGCTTTCTGACAGTCAACATTTCCCGGCCCTCGTCCTGAACGCAGATTTCCGGCCCCTGTCCTACTTCCCGCTTTCGCTGTGGTCCTGGCAGGATGCGATCAAGGCGGTCTGGCTCGACCGGGTTTCGGTGCTGAGCGAATATGACGAAATCGTCCATTCCCCGTCACATGAGGTCCGCCTGCCCAGCGTCATCGCGCTGAAGGATTACATCCAGACCGCGCGACGCCCGGCCTTCACCCGGTTCAACGTCTTCCTGCGCGACAATTTTTCCTGCCAGTACTGCAATACACGCCTGCCGACGCACGAACTGACATTCGATCATGTCATTCCCCGATCCAAGGGGGGGCGCACCACATGGGAAAATGTCGTGACCGCATGCAGCCCGTGCAACCTGCTGAAGGGATCCTACATGCCGCATGAACTGCGGATGTATCCCTCCCGCACGCCACAGCAGCCCAGCAGTTGGCTTTTGCAGGATAACGGACGGTCCTTCCCGCCCAATTACCTGCATGAAAGCTGGCGCGACTACCTTTACTGGGACAGCGAACTCGAAAACTGACGCCGCGGGCGCTGGTCCGCGCCCGCCGCGCGGATCAGCGGGTGTAGCTGTATCCGTATTCGTCCGCCTGCTTCTGCAGGTCGGGCGCGCCGTGCAGGTTCAGCGGGATGGGCTGCGGATTCTTCGAGCCGATCGCAAAGTTATGATCGGTCATGCGCTGGCATGTATTGGCCGCAAGTGGGAAGCTCAGATGCATCTGCGTGCCCAGTTCCTTGCGCAGGCAGCGGACATCGCTTTCATACGGCATGCGCCCGATTTCGGCGGAACATCCACCCAGCGCCATCGCCCCGCCGCATGCCAGCAGCATCAATGGACCCGTCACTTTTCGCAGCATCTTGCGCTTCATCTCGCCCCCGGAGGTTGACGCGGGAGTGTGACATGAAAGCCCCCGCCGCGATAGGCCCGCACATGCGCGACGCCAGCCCAGCCCTTCGTTTTTCGCATAGGTCATGGCCCGGCGCACCCGACCGCCATTTCATGCGCCGGCCGCACACCGATATATCATCAGCGCATAGGTGATATAACTGTGAATTAGGTGACATTATGGTCTTATATTGTCACCCTTCGTAGCTTATCCGGTTTTTTTATAATTGGGTGCGATTTATAAAAACGTCAAATACCGCCGTGGGAAGCCTGTAAATTTTCCTCTGGATTGCGTATGTGGACGTCCGCACATGCCCTGCCCCCACCCATGCCCGAGGTGAAATAATGAGATTACTGGCCGTTCATCCAAGTTCGCTGATGTACACAAAAGTATTTTTGCGACTGGAACCGCTGGGCCTGGAACTTGTCGCGGGCGCTGCGCGTGACAAGGGGCACGAGGTCGATATCATCGACCTCCAGGTGGAAAATCACAACGATTACTGGGAACGCATCGACAAATTCCGTCCCCACGCGATCTGCTTTTCGGGCAACTACCTTGCGAACGTTCCCGAAATCATCGACCTGTGCAAGGAAACGCGCAAGCGCCTGCCCAATGTGTTCCTGTTCATTGGCGGCCACTCCATCTCCTTCATCGCGCGCGACGTGCTGGCGCTGTCCGACGGGGCGATCAACTGCGTCCTGAAGGGCGAAGGCGATGCGACCGTCGGCCTTCTGCTTGCCGCATGGGAAAAGGGCGAGGACCTGCTGACCGTGCCGGGCGTCGTGACGATGGATGGCGACGGGCCGCCGCCGATCTTTGTCGAAAACCTCGACGGGGTGCGCCCTGCGCGCGACCTGCTGCGCCATCGCCGCAAGTATTTCATCGGCACGCTGGACCCCGCCGCCTCCATCGAATTCGCGCGTGGCTGCCCGTGGGACTGCACGTTCTGCAGCGCATGGACGTTCTATGGCCGCTCCTACCGCACCGCGAGCGCGGAAGTGATCGGCCAGGAACTGCAGGAGATCAAGGAACCCGGCATCTTCATCGTCGATGACGTGGCCTTCGTGCATGCCGAACACGGCATGGCCATCGCCGCCGAGGTCCGCCGGCGTGGCATCAAGAAGGAATACTACCTTGAAACCCGCGCAGACGTGCTGCTGCGTAACAAGGACGTCTTCCGCGAATGGAAGGAAATCGGCCTCAGCTACATCTTCATCGGCCTTGAAGCCGTTGACGCCGAGGGGTTGAAGCGCTTCCGCAAGCGCGTGTCGATGGACCGAAATTTCGAGGCGCTGGATTACGCCCGTTCGCTCGACCTGATCGTCGCGATCAACCTGATCGCCGATCCGTCATGGGACCGCGAGCGTTTCGAGGTCATCCGCCAGTGGTGCCTGGAAATCCCGGACATCGTCAACCTGTCGGTCACGACGCCTTATCCCGGCACCGAGATCTGGGAAAGCGAATCGCGCAAGCTGACGACACGCGACTACCGCCTGTTCGACATCCAGCACGCGGTCATGCCGACCACCCTGCCCCTGCGCGAGTTCTATGAGGAACTGGTGAAGACGCAGCAGGTGCTCAACAACAAGCATCTGGGCTGGGCCGCAATCAAGGACACGCTGGGCATCGCGCTGCGCCTTGCGCTGCGTGGGCAGACCAACTTCCTGACCATGATCTGGAAGTTCAACTCGGTCTTCAACCCGGACCTGCAGATGGCCGACCATGCGCGCAAGCCGGTCTATGAAATGCCGTTGAAGCCCGATGGCACCAACCAGAAGGTTGACCGCAAGACGCTGTATGTCCACGGCCCCGCCGGGCGCAAGTCGCGCAAGCTGGACGACGATACCGAAAAGTTCGTCGATGAAACCCGCATGAGCACGGTGGACTGACGTCCCCCACGCCCGGTTTCGTGGCATGATCCGGACGGCCTGGCGCGGGTGGGGTTGCATTGGCTATCGCCTGCGCCAACATGCGGGGCACGCGCCGGTTGGCAGGTTTCGACCGGGCGTGACAGTTCAGGAATGAAGTCATGGCCACGGCAGCGCAGACGGCTGTAACCTTCCCTATCACGGGCATGAGCTGCGCCGCCTGCGCCAGCCGGATTGAAAAGGTCATACGGCGCGTCCCCGGCACCACGCCCAGCGTGAATTTCGCCACCGCCCAGGCCACGGTCGGCCTTGCCGCGCCCCTTACCCCGTCGGCCCTCGCCCCCGTGTTCGAGGCGGTGCGCAAGGCGGGATTCGATATCCCCACCCAGACCCTGTCTCTACAGCTTACGGGCATGAGTTGCGCCGCCTGCGCCAGCCGCATTGAAAAGCTGCTCAACCGCCTGCCCGGTGTCACGGCCCACGTCAATTTCGCGGCGGAACAGGCGGATGTGACCTATGTCCCCGGCCTTGCGGATCTGCCCGCCATGATCGCGCAGGTACGCCGGGGCGGATTCGACGCCGCCCCCGCGCGCGACCCCACGCTCCCCTCCGACGAAGGCGATGCGCAGGAACAGGCCCATGTCGCGGCCATGCGGCGGCAGCGTGCGATGTTCGCCCTGTCCGCCATCCTGACCCTGCCGCTGCTGCTGGGCATGGTGGATATGGTGTCGGGCCGGATGGATTTCATGCTGCCGCTGTGGCTGCAATGCCTGCTGGCGACACTGGTGCAGTTCGGCTGTGGCTGGCCGTTCTACCAGAAGGCTTACAAGGCCATCCGGGGCGGCGGGGCGAACATGGACGTCCTGGTCGTGATGGGCACCACGGTCGCGTGGCTGTCGAGCACGGTGATCTGGCTGTTTTCGCTGAAAGGGCATGTCTATTTCGAATCCGGCGCGGTGGTCATCACGCTCGTGCTGCTTGGCCGCCTGCTCGAAGCGCGCGCACGTGACCGCACGCGGGAGGGAATCGCGGGCCTGCTGCGCCTTCAGCCACAGGTTGCGCATGTCGAACGCGACGGGAAGGTGACCGACATGCCTGTTGCCGCCCTGCGGGTTGGCGATGTCGTTGTCGTGCGACCGGGGGAGAGCATTCCCGTCGATGGTGTCGTCATCGCCGGGCAGTCCGATGTGGACCAGTCCGCCATGACCGGTGAAAGCGTGCCGGTGGCGCGCACGGTCGATGACCATGTCATTGGCGCCACCCTCAACCAGAATGGCGTGCTGCGTATCCGCACCGAACATGTCGGCGCCGACAGCACCCTGTCGCAGATCGTGCGCATGGTCCAGCACGCGCAGGCCTCGCACGACCCGGTGCAGCAACTGGTGGACCGCATCTCCGCCGTTTTCGTGCCCGGCGTGCTGGGGATCGCGCTGCTGACATTCCTCATCGGGTGGGCGGTATATGGCCATGCGACCATGGCGCTGACGGGGACGATCGCCGTGCTGGTGGTGGCGTGCCCCTGCTCGCTCGGCCTTGCGGTGCCGACGGCCATCATGGTCGCCACCGGGCGCGGCGCGCGCGCGGGCCTGCTGTTTCGTGATGCCGACACGCTGGAACATGCCCACACCATAAAATTGCTGGTGCTGGACAAGACGGGCACGCTGACACTGGGACAGCCAGAAGTGCGCGAGGTCACGCCCCTGCCCGGCCATGACACGCAGCACCTGCTGGCCATGGCCTGTGCGCTGGAACAGGATTCGGAACATCCCCTCGCCCGCGCCATCGTCGCCTATGGGCGCCAGCACGCGATTACCCCCCTTGCGGTCCATGATGTCACGGCCCTGCCCGGCCGGGGGGTGGAGGGGGTCACGGCGCAGGGCGAACGCCTGCGCCTTGGCGCGCCGCATTTCGTGGCTGACGGCACGGACACGCCCGAAATCGTCACGCAACTGGAGCAGCAGGGGCGCACCGTCATTGGCGTGGCGGGGGCGCGGGGCGTGGTGGGCTATATCGCGCTGAGTGACCGTATCCGGCCCGAAGCCCCCGCCTGTATCGCGGCACTGCGCCGCCACGGGATCGCGACACTGATGCTGACGGGCGACAACCGGCAGGCGGCGGCGGCAATTGCCGGCACGCTGGGCATGGACCGCTTCATTGCCGGTGTCCTGCCGCAGGACAAGGCGGCGGAGATTGAAAAGCTGCGCGCGCAGGGCCATGTGGTGGGCATGGTTGGCGACGGGATCAACGATGCCCCCGCGCTGGCCATGGCCGATATCGGTTTCGCCATGGGGCACGGGTCGGATATCGCGGTGCAGTCCGCGGGCGTGATCCTGATGCGTGACAACCTTGGCGGGATACTCGATGCGATCTCCCTGTCACGCGCCACATTGCGCAAGGTGCGGCAAAACCTGTTCTTTGCCTTCATCTACAATATAATAGGCATCCCGCTTGCGGCTTTTGGCATGCTGGACCCCGCGATCGCCGGGGCCGCCATGGCCATGAGTTCCGTATCGGTGGTCACCAGTTCGCTGCTGCTGAACCGATGGCACACCAAGACAGCACCCATGACGA
Organism: Gluconacetobacter entanii; assembly: GCF_013155425.1. Lineage (NCBI taxonomy): Bacteria > Pseudomonadati > Pseudomonadota > Alphaproteobacteria > Acetobacterales > Acetobacteraceae > Gluconacetobacter > Gluconacetobacter entanii. The sequence continues at coordinate 18,553 of NZ_JABJWD010000063.1, forward strand.
CGTAAGGAAAAAGTTCCAGATGGAAAAATTCACCCTGAAGATATCAGACATGACCTGCGATGGTTGCGCGGCCAAGGTGCGCCGTTCCCTCGAAAACATCGAAGGCGTCTGCGACGTGGAGGTTTCGCTTGAGAAGGGAGAGGCCATCGTGACGTGCGACGACACGTTCACCAACCCCGATGCGCTGGCCAATGCGGTTGACGCGGCGGGCTTCGACGTCGTTCAGGAATACTGAGCCCCCTGCCCGACGGGCAGGGACGGCACCTGCGGGCGGGTGTTCAGGCCGCGTCCTGCGTGGCTGCCGCCTTGCGGATGGCGCGGGCCATGGCCTCCACCCCGTTGCCACGGTTGGTTGACAGCGCCTGCACCAGACCGAGTTCACGCAGGAAACCGGGGTCGGTCTGCAGGATCTCCTCCCTGCTGCGCCCGGAATAGACCCGCAGCAGCAGCGCCACCAGTCCGGAGACGATGGCGGCATCCGACGCCCCGGCCAGGAACAGGGCGTCGCCTTCCTGCTTCGCCTCCAGCCAGACCTGACTCTGACATCCGGGGACGCGATGCGCGTCGTTCGCCCATTCCTTGGGGAAAGGCGGCAGTTTGCGGCCAAGTTCGATGATGTACTGATACCGGTCCATCCAGTCATCGAACAGCGCCAGTTCATCGGCAATCGCCGCAATCGCGTCCGCCGCCGTATCGTCTTTGGGCTTTACGAATGGATCCGTCATCTTCTTCCTCTTGCCCGCAGGCACTGCGTCACAGGCATGGCCTGCAAATCATAAAGACATTTTTGGTAAAGCTTTTTCAAAAAAGCTTCAGGAAACGCCGCCTTTTCGCAAAAAAGGCGGCGCCCAAAAACGTTCTGCCAATATTATGGGGATTTACAGGATAAAGCGGCTCAGGTCGCCCTTGCGCGCCAGCGGGGCCACTTTTTCCTGAACATCGGCGGCGGTGATTTCCACGGTCTGCCCCGCGCGGTCGGTGGCGGTAAAGGACACCTCCTCCAGCAGGCGTTCGATCACGGTCGCCAACCTGCGTGCGCCGATATTCTCCACCCGTTCGTTGATGTCCGCGGCCAGTTCGGCCAGCGCATCCACCGCATCGTCGGTAAAGCGCAGTTCCACCTTTTCCGTGCCCAGCAGCGCGGTGTACTGCGTCAGCAGCGAATGTTCCGGCTCCGTCAGGATACGGCGCAGGTCCTGCCGCGTCAGCGACGACAGTTCCACGCGGATCGGCAGGCGCCCCTGCAGTTCAGGCAGCAGGTCCGACGGCTTGGCGATATGGAACGCGCCCGATGCGATGAACAGGATATGGTCCGTGCGCACGGGGCCGTACTTGGTCGAAACCGTCGTCCCCTCGATCAGGGGCAGCAGGTCGCGCTGCACCCCCTCGCGGGAGACGTCGCCACCGCGCGCGCCACTTTCCGCGCGGGCACAGACCTTGTCGATCTCGTCAAGGAAGACGATGCCGTGATCCTGTGCATGGGCCACCGCCTCGCGCGTCAGGCTTTCGGTATCGAGCATCTTGTCCGCCTCCTCACGCGTCAGGGCGGCGCGGGCCTCGGCCACCGTCATGCGACGGCGCTGGGGCATGCGGTTCATGAAGCCCTTCATCATGTCGGAGAAATTGATGACCGTGCCCGGCGTCATGTTCGGCATGTCCGCCTGCCCCGAAGGCGACGGCCCCTCGGTTACCGAAATCTCGACCTCCTTGGCCTCCAGTTCGCCATTGCGCAGCATGCGGCGGAATTTGTTGCGGGTGTCGGCGGATGCGCCTTCGCCCACCAGCGCGTCGAGCAGGGCGTTTTCGGCGGCCATTTCCGCCTTGGCCTGCACGTCCTTGCGCCGCAGGTCGCGCAGCATGTTGATCGAGACCTCCACGAGGTCACGCACGATGCTTTCGACATCGCGCCCGACATAGCCGACTTCGGTGAACTTCGTCGCCTCGACCTTCAGGAACGGCGCCTGCGCCAAGCGGGCAAGGCGACGCGCGATCTCGGTCTTGCCGCAGCCTGTCGGGCCGATCATCAGGATGTTCTTGGGCACGACCTCCTCACGCAGGCCCTCGGGCAGTTGCGCGCGCCGCCAGCGGTTGCGCAGCGCAATGGCCACCGCGCGCTTGGCGTCGGTCTGCCCGATGATGAACCGGTCGAGTTCGGAGACGATTTCCCGCGGGGAATGATTGGGGATTTCCATCATGCCTCTACCTTGTCCGTATCACCGCCCAGCGTTTCCACCGTGACGGAATAATTCGTGTAAACGCAGATATCGCCCGCGATCTTCATTGAACGCTGCGCGATCTCACGCGCGCCCAGCCCCTCGATCCCCAGCAGCGCACGCGCGGCCGACAGGGCATAGTTCCCGCCCGATCCGATGGCGATGATGCCGTCCTCGGGCTCCAGCACGTCGCCATTGCCGGTCAGGGTATAGGAATGATCCGCATCGGCGACGGCCATCATCGCCTCCAGCCGCCGCAGGTAGCGGTCGGTGCGCCAGTCCTTCGCCAGTTCGACGCAGGCGCGTTCAAGCTGGTTCGGATACCGTTCCAGCTTCGCTTCCAGCCGTTCGAGCAGGGTAAAGGCATCGGCGGTTGCACCGGCGAACCCGGCAAGGATGCTGCCCGACGGGCCGATGCGGCGTACCTTGCGCGCATTGCCCTTGATGACGGTCGCACCCAGCGTCACCTGGCCGTCGCCGGCCATCGCCACCTGGTTGTCGCGCCGCACGCACAGGATGGTTGTGCCGTGCCAGCCAATCGGATCGTGGGGGTTTACATGATGATCTTGCATATCATGAAGAAATAGGAGATTTACCCCACAGCACAAGGGGGCGCGGCATCATCCGTGCCCTGCTTCATGCCCGTCCGGCCTCGCTGCGGCCCCGCCGCGCATGATTCGCCCGATCTGTTCCGCCAGCCCCGCGCGGGTGAAGGGCTTGTGCATGACATTCCCCCCCTTCGGCAGGGTGCCAAGGTTGGCATAGCCGGTCAGGTACAGCACCTTCAGGTCCGGCTGGATCGCCTGCAGGCGATGCGCGGTTTCCTGCCCGCCCATCTCGGGCATCATCACATCCATGATGACAAGGTCCAGCGGACCCAAGCCCCCTGCCTCCAGCGCGGCGACGGCGGCCCTGCCCCCGGCATAGTCATGGACCTCGTGCCCGCGGGCGCGCAGGAACCCCGCCGTGACCGCGCGCACGCCCGGTTCATCGTCAACGACCATGATGCGCAGGGGCCGGTCCGGCATGGTGGATGGCACGGTCCCGTCCGCCTTCTCCTCCCGCACGGTCCCGTCCTGCACCGGCAGGCACAGGTCCACGCGCGTACCCGCGCCGGGGGTGCTGTGGACCTGCACCTCGCCACCGACATGGCGGACGAAGCCATAGATCATCGACAGGCCAAGCCCGGTGCCCCGTCCCACGTCCTTGGTGGTGAAGAACGGTTCGAACACGCGCGCCAGCGTCTCCTCCGACATGCCCATGCCCTGGTCCTGCACCGACACCATGACATAGCTGCCGGGCACGAGGTTGGTGCCCGCCACGACCTCGCGCACGCGCTTGAGTGCGGTGGACACGCGGATCACGCCCCCTTCGGGCATCGCGTCCACGGCGTTGATGCACAGGTTGAGCACCGCAAGTTCGAGTTGCCCCGCATCGGTGCAGACCGGCGGCAGCCCCCCGTCGGATGCTGCGGTATCGACGACGATGGAACAGGGCGTCGCCAGCGCCTTGTCCTGCCGCGACACCACGGTCTGCGCCAGCAGGTCCTTCATGCCGTGCAGCAGGGCGTTCACGTCGATCGGCTCAAGGCTCAGGTCGCGCGGGCGGCTGAAATTGAGCAGCCTGCGCGTCAGCGACGCCCCGCGCCGCGCCGCCGCCGTGGCATTGTCGAGCAGGCGCAGCACCGCGCCCTCATCCTGTGGCAGCATGTCATGGGCCAGTTCCAGCGACCCCAGCACCGCCGTCAGCAGGTTGTTGAAATCATGCGCGATCCCGCCGGCCATCGTGCCAAGGGCCTGCATCTTCTCCGCCTGGCGCAGGCGGCCTTCCATTTCCTGCTGGCGGGTGATGTCGCGGTTGATGACGACGGAATAGACATCGGGGCTTTCCCCGTCCTCCAGCACGACGCGCGTGAACTCGCGCCAGCGGCCATGGGCGCGCCCGACCTGCGGCGGCAGTTCGACCGCGGCCTCGTCGCGGCCCTCCGCGCGCATGCGCTCCTCCGCCGCGCGCAGGGCCGGCAGCAGCACGGGATCGCACAGGTCCTCCTCCCGCTGGCCAAGGCAGGCGGCGATGTCGCGGTCATAGAAATCGGCCGCCTGCCGGTTGATCCGCACGAAACGCCCTTCGGCATCCTTGAAGCCAAGGCCCGCGCGCAGGTTGTTGAGCAGCCCGTGCAGCAACTGGCGTTCGGTACGCAGTTCGCGTTCCAGCCGGTGATAGTCCGCAGCCTGCACGATCATCGCGCGCAGGGCGTCGGGGTCCCATGGCTTGTGCGAATAAAAGGAGATGCGCCCCTGGTTCAGGGCCGCGGCCACCGCGCCGATATCGGCATAGCCCGTCAGCAGGATCGCCTGCGCGTCGGAAATCTCACGCGCGCGGGCCAGCATGACATCGCCGCCCATCTCGGGCATGCGCTGGTCGGAGACGATGACATCGACATCATTGCGCTGTGCAAGGATCTCCAGCGCCTCCACCGGCGACGTGGTGGAGACGACGGTAAAGGCATCTTCGAGCAGGTCCGTCAGGGCGACGAGGATTTCGGGTTCGTCATCCACCACCAGGATGACGGGACGCGCGGGCTGTGTTGTCATATCGTGCTCTTTCCCATCATGCCTGCCCTGCCTGTCCACCGGATATGCGCCCGTCGGACCCACCATGGCCGTCTTCGGAGTCCTGCGCGCGCCATGGCACCGAAATGGTGAACTGCGCGCCGCCGTGCTCACGGTTGGCGACCGTCAGCGTTCCCTGATGGGCCTGCACCACGCCATAGGCGATCGCAAGCCCAAGTCCCGTTCCCGCGCCAACCGGCTTGGTGGTGAAGAAGGGTTCGAAGATGCGTTCCTGCACCTCGGGCGCGACACCCGGACCGGTATCGGAAATCGTGAAGACGTAATGGGGGGCGCCATCCTCCCCCTCCCGCCTGAGTTCGGTGCGGATGTCGATGCGGCCCCGCGCCGGGGTGTCCGATACCGGATTATCACGTTCCGCCGCCTCCACAATTGCATCGGCGGCATTGCTGATAATATTCATGATGACCTGGTTCAGCAGCGCCGCCTGGCAGTACAGACGCTCCGGCGCGGTGTAATCGCGGTGCACGACGATGCCATTGCCCAGTTTCTGCGTCAGCAGCGCCAGTACCGTCTCCAGCGCCTCGGGCACGTCGATGACCTGGAACAGCCCCTCGTCCAGTCGCGAGAATTTGCGCAGGTTCAGCACGAGGTTCTGGATCCTGCGCAGGCCAAGGTTCATCGACGCCACGCGGTCGCGGCACTTGCGCAGGATCGCCTCGCGCCCGTCACGCCCGGTATCGGTGGACGCGTCCTCCATGTCCATCACGCGTTCCAGTCCACGCGCCACGGTGTCCTTGTGCGCAAGGATGAAGGCCAGCGGGTTGTTGATCTCGTGCGCGATGCCCGCCACCAGTTCACCCAGCGACGCCATCTTGGCCGTCTGCACCAGCTTGCCCTGTGTCTCGATCAGCTTGCGGTTGGCGTCGGCCAGTTCGCGGTTGGCCTGCTCCAGCGCCTCCGCCAGCGACGCCTTCGACGCGATGGCCGCCGCCTCGGCGCGCGCGCTCTTGATCGCGATCTCGCGGTTCTGGCGTTCCACCTCGATACGGCGGACATCATCCTGCAACAGCTTGCGCCGCACCAGCACGCGGATGCGCAGCGCCAGAACGGAGGGTGCGACATCATCGGGCACAAGGTCATCGACACCCGTTTCGAACACGCGGGCGGAAAATTCGCGCTGGTCCGGGCTGGGCGGGCTTATGGCAAGGATGCGCAGCGGCACGCCGCCACGCATCAGCACCTCCTGGCGCAGTTCGTCGAGCCTGCGGCAGAACACCACCCCGTCGAACCCGCCCACCGTCAGGTCCACCACCACGCAGTCGGGCGCGCGTTCGGGGTCGAGCAGTATCTGCTGGTCGAAATGCGCGGGATCGGCACAGATGGTCACGATATGCCCGTCGCGCTGCAGCAGGTCGATCAGCGCCCCGACCTTCCCCCCATCGGTGGTCGCGTCATGGCGCGGGGTGACGACCAGAATGCGCGCACGGCGGAACACACGCCCCGGACGCGCGCGGACATTGCCCGCATATTCACGCAAAAGCGCGCGGATGCGAAAGACGATCAGCGTGGAATCGGAGGATTTGGGCACATAGGCGTCCGCCCCGCTCTCCAGCCCTTCACGCTCCAGCCCCGGTTCTATCCCTTCGGTCAGGATCAGGACCGGGATGGTGCGCGTCACCGCGTTCATGCGCAACTGCCGCGCAAGCTGCCCGCCATTCATGCCCGGCAGGTGATAGTCCGCGATCACGAGGTCGGGGATATGGCTGTCGAGCGTATCGAGTGCCGCCTCCCCGCTTGCGACGCGTTCAACGGTAAAGCCATGGCCCTGCAGCATGTAGCGGATGCGCAGGGCCTGCGTATCGGAATCCTCCACCAGCAGGACGGTGGCGGGACGGTCGTCATCGGGCTGTACTGTCATGATCGGGTCATGTTCCGTGGTATCTGTCGCCCGGGGGACGCACCCCCTCGGGCGGGTCGGCACTGTCGCTCAGGAGACGTTCGATATGTGGCGCGATGTCCGGCAGCGGCAGGCTGATGCAGGTTGCGCCGGCACGTTCCGCGGCACCGGGCATGCCGTGGATGACGGCGGTGCTGCGGTCCTCGGTCATGGTATAGCCACCCGCGCGGCGCATGTCGCCAAGGCCCTGCGCCCCGTCCTCGCCCATTCCGGTCATCAGCACGCCCAGCGCGCCGCGGCCATAGGCGCGGGCGACGGACGAAAACAGGACCGACGCCGATGGCCGCTGCCCCTGCACCGGCGGCATGTCGAGCAGGACCGCCTCCCCCCGCGTGCCCACGCCCAGGTGCCGGTCCCCCGGCGCGATATAGACATGCCCGCGCCGCAGCACCTCGCCATGGCGCGCAAGCGCCACGGGCATGGGCACCTGCTGGTCCAGCCAGTGGGCGAACCCCTCCATGAACGGTCCGCCCATATGCTGCACCCCCACGACGGGAAGGGGAAAATCCGCCGGCAGCGCGCCCAGCACCTGCGCAAAGGCGCGCGGCCCCCCGGTGGAGGCGGCAAGGGCGAGGATACGCGGCGCAACCGTCCATGGGACCAGTGGCGCGGCCTGTGGCGGATGCGCGCCCGCATCGAGCAGGCGGCGGCGGATCACGGGCACCTGGCTCATGATGTAAAGCTGCGTCGTGATCGCGCTGACGGCGGCGCGCCCGGCCTCCGACGTCAGGCCGCGCGGCTTTTCGATCACCGCAAGCGCCCCCGAACGCAGCGCATTCATCGACACCTGCGCATCCAGCGCGTCGCTAACGATGACGATGGGTGTCGGGCACTGCGCCATGATGCGGCGCGTCGCCTCCAGCCCATCCATGCCGGGCAGGCACACATCCATCGAAATCACGTCCGGGCGCAGGTGCGGGACAAGGCGGATCGCCTCCTCCGCGCTTTCGACCGCATCGATCAGGCGCAGGCGCGCGTCGCTGCGGATGCTGTGTGACAGCAGGTGGCGCAGGACGGCCGAATCCTCCACCACCAGGACGGAGCGCGGGGCCGCGGCGGGGATGGTGGGGGTATGGATCACAACAGCCCCCGGATCGTCGCCAGCAGTTCGCCCTGGTCGAATTTCTGCTTGGTGATATAGGCGCGCGCGCCGCCTTCCAGCCCGCGGCGGATCTCCTCCTCGTTGTCGCGCGACGTCATCAGCACGACGGGGATATCCGCCAGGCGCGGGTCGGCATGGATGGCCGCCAGCAGGGCGAAACCGTCCATCCGGGGCATTTCCACGTCGGTCACGACCACATCGACCCGGCGCGATGACTGCAGCAGCATCATCAGCGCCTCCTCCCCATCCACCGCCAGCATCACGTCAAACCCGTGGGCCTGCAGGATCGTCTTCTGCAGGGTGCGCGTCGTGATGGAATCATCGACCACCAGCACCAGCGGCGCACGCCGGGCCTCCGGCGTGGCCTGTGGCGGCGGGGCGGGCGCGAAATGCATGCCCCTGCCCTTGCGCGCGCGCCAGCGTTCGAACAGGCGGTCGGGACTGATGACGAAAACGGGCCTGTCCTCGCGCGGCCATGCGATGCCGGGGACCAGTTCGCTGTCCAGTCCCACGGCGGAGGCATCGGAAATCAGCAGCGTGCGCACCTCCACCATCCGTTCGACGGCAAAACCGCATGACACGCCATCGACCTCCATCACCGCGACCGTGACCGCGCCACTGCGCTCCGGCAGGCAGGCGGGGACGTCGTCCTCCCCCACGAAGGCGGACAGCGGCACGATGGGCACCAGTTCCTCCTCCGCCTGCCCGTCCGTGGCCTGCGGCTGTGTGCCGGTTGCCTCCGGATGCGGCAGGACCGCGAACGGACAGCCATCGACCATGCGGATGTCCTCGCGCATTACACGCAGCAGGTGCCGGATGACGCGACCGGGCAGGCCGATCATCCGCTTCCCGTTTTCCACCAGCAGGACGGTGCGCTGGCGCTGCGATACCGGTACCGTCAGGGTCACGACCGTGCCGCAGGGCTGCCCCTGTTCCATCGCAACGGTACCGTGCAGGGCGCGCGCGGCCTCCGCCACGATCGACAGGCCAACCCCGCGCCCGGCAAGGTGGTCCACATGCGCACGGGTGGAAAAGCCGGGTTCGAACACCCGCGCCAGCAACTGCCGCGCATCGAGCGGCGCATCGACATGGATCATGCCCTGGCGCACCGCGCGCGCGGCAATCGCCTTCAGGTCGGGCCCGCACCCGTCGTCACTGACCCGGACCTGCAGGCGCACCCCCGTCAGCGTCACCGTCAGCGTGATGGTCTGCTGTTCCGGCTTTCCGGCCTTCAGACGCTGCGCGCGGCTTTCATGGCCATGGACGATGGCATTGCGCAGCAGGTGCAGCACGGGATCACGCAGCGCCTGCATCACGCGGCGTTCGGCCTGCACCTCCATCCCGCGCAGCCGCACCTCCACCTGCGCCTGCGCGCCACCATGTTCGCGCGCGATGCGCCGCGCCATCGCGGCAAGCGACCCGAACACCGTCCCGGCGGGGACAAGGCTGATGGCGTGCACTTCCTCGCCCAGACGCTGCAGGGCGCGATCACCCTGCCCGGTCATCAGTTCATGGTCACGCCCGATGGCCATCAGGCGCCGCGTCATGCGCGAAAAGATCGCGACCGGGTCGGCCTGTATCCGCTGCGGCGCATGCGACAGCGCACGCATGTCACGCATAAGGTCGCCAAGGCGTTCCCACAGCCGGTCATGGCGTTCGGCCACGCCCATCAGGTCATGCACCGCCCCGGACAGCGCATCGAGGCGGGAGACGGGAACCTGCACATAGGCCTCCCCCCCGCCGTCGCCGGTGGCGGGCGGGGCCGCGCGCCCGTCCGGCGCGCCATCGGGCGGCGCCACGGACGCGGGAGGCGGTGGGGGTTCCATGATGGCGTCGATATCGTCAAGCGCACGCGAAATGGTCGCGATATCGGCATCGTCAAGTGTTCCACCACGTTCCATCAGCGTGGACAGGCGGTTTTCCACGTCGTGGGCGATTTCCTCCACCGCCGGGATTTCCACCGCGCGCGCCGCCCCCTTGAGCGAGTGCATGCGGCGGAAAATCTCCGCCAGCGCCTGGCGTGTGCCGCACCCGGCAGTCAGCAGATCGCGGATGACGCGCAGGTGGTCGCGATATTCCGCGTCGAAAACCGCCAGAAGCTCCTGCCTGAGATCAACCACAACCGGGCGTCAGGTCCGGTACCGGGCGGAAATCGCCAGCAACTGCTTCGACAGCTTGCCAAGGTTGCTTGCCGATGCCTCCAGGTTGCGCGTGCCGCCCGATGTCTGCTGGCTGGCCTGGCGGATGCTCTGCAATGCGGTCATGACCTGCTCGATGCCAAGCTGCTGCTGGTTGGTGGAGGCGACGATCTGCTGGAACGCATGCACGCCCTCCTCGATCCCGCCGGTCATGCGCTCGATGGTCTTGTAGGCGATGTCGGTGCGCTCCCGCCCGGCGGAGACACGCTTGACCGCCTCCTCGGTCAGCATGACCGAGGTGTTGATGCCGCGCTGGATGTCGCCAAGGATGGAACGCACGTTCTGCGTCGCATCGCGCGACTGGTCGGCGAGGATCTTCATCTCTGCCGCGACCACGGCGAAGGAGCGCCCGTGCTCGCCCGCTGCCGCCGCCTCGATCGCGGCATTGAGGGCAAGCAGGTGGGAACGTTCCGACAGGTCGTTGACGGTGGTGATGATCTCGCTGATCGCCTCGGTCCGTTCGGACAGGGCGACGATGTTCGACGCCACGGCCTCCGCCCCGTCATGGGTGCGCGCCATCGCGCGGGCCGTCTCCTCCACGGCGTCAAGGCCGCTTGCGGAGCTGTGGACGATCACCTCGGCGGAGGAAATGACCTCACGCGCGCGCTTGCTGATCTGCGCGCCGGAATGGGTGATCTGGTCCACGGTCGCGGCCGTTTCCTGAATGGCGGCGAACTGCTCCTCCACACTTGCGGCCTGCTGCTGGGTGGAGGCGCGGATGTCGGCCACCGCCACGTCAAGGTCGCGCGTGACCTCCCCGCTCTGGCGTGCGATTTCGCGCAGGCCGTCGATCATGCGGTTCAGCCCGGCGGCAAGGCGCGCCACCTCGTCACGGTTTTCGCCCATGTCGCCCACCTTCGCCCGGGTGGCAAGGTCGACCTGCCCCACGCGTTCCATCACATGCATGATGGAGGCCAGCGGTTCCATGATCGAACGCCGCGTCCAGAACGTCACGATCAGTGCCACGATCACCGCCGCCCCAAGCCCGATGGCCAGCGAACGGCGGCTGTAGTCATAGGACGCGCCGCCCTGCGTTTCCGCAACCCGCACCCCACGGTCCAGAAGCGAGGCCGCCTGGCTGACAAGCTGGTCGATCTCCTTCTCCCGGCTTTCGATACGCCCGACCTGTTCGCGCACCACCTGCTGGTCGCCCGCGCGCATCGCATGGAACAGCGCGCCGACCGCGCGTTCGTCCACCAGCACCTGCTGCGCCATTTCACGCAACTGCCCCGATACGGTGGCGAACATGTCGCGCTGGTCCGTGGACTGAGCCAGGCGCTCCGCCTCGTCCGCGCCGGCGGTAACGCTGCTGAGCAGTTCGTCGGCCTGATGCGCGCGTTCGTCCCAGTCGGAAATGGCGTCATCGAGCGCACCGGGCGCATTTTCGTAATCATGGGCATAGTAATGCGCGACGATCGCAAGGCGCCGCGCTGCAAGGTCGGTTTCATCCACGCGGATCAGCGTCAACTGGCGATAGACCGTAAGGTCGCGCGTGACGATGATGGTCATTTCATCGCGGACGTCGCGGATCTGTCCCAGCGCATAGACGCCAAGCGAGACCATCAGCAGGACGCCGACCATGAAGCCGAACAACAGACGGTTTGCAATCGTCACGACAGGCTACACTCCGGAATAACGGACGGAAAAGAGACGCACCGGGTCCAGCGCCACGACATGCCGCCCACCGGGCAGCACGGCGGTGGGAAAGCCCGATGGCAGGACGGATGGTGCGGTGGCGGGAATATCCATAACGCCTCTGGCCGCGCCCGCAAGCAGCGCGATGCGCGCCAGCGGCACGGAAGACACCGAACGCAGCAGGATCATGACCCCCGGTTCAGGCTGCGCCTCCTCCTCCAGCAGCATGGCGAGGTCGAACACGGTATAGAGATCCCCCTGATAGCCGTACACACCACGCACGCTTGCGGGGCAGTCGGGGCGGCGGGGCATGTCGCTCCAGGCCGGGTCGGTCACGCGCAGCACCGCATCAAGATCGATGCAGCATTCACGCCCGCCCACATCGAGCACCAGCACCCGCCGCCCCGGTGCCTCCTGCGCGGTGTTCGCGTCATGGCGCGCGGCCAGCAGGGCGGCGCGTTCGGCAAGGATGCGCCGGGCGAAGCGGTCCTGCGTCGCGTCGGCGGGTTCCCCGTCCGCGGGCATGTCCCCGCCCGTTGCGTCGTCGCGCCGCGTCATGACAGGCCCGATGCGATGTCAGGCAGCGCGGCCAGAAGCCCCGCGTCATGGTTTTCCTTGTCCTGCAGGATCCGCAGCAGGCCACCCGCCGTAAGACCCCCGCCCCCTTCGAGGACATGCGTCGCCGACAGGCACATCGCCAGTTCACGCGCCTGCGCCCGCAGGCGGCGGGCGTCCTCGGCGGCGCCCGTCCCCTCCAGCAGGTGCGCGAGGTAGCAGCGCGCCATCACATGGCCACGGCGCAGGTAGATCACGCGACGGAATCCCTCCACCGCGCCTTCATGTTCGCCAAGCGCCAGCAGAAGGATGCCCAGCATGAAATAGACCCCGACCGCCATGGGCGCGCGGCGCAGGTATTCACGGCACATCCCCACCGCGCGACGTGGCGCGCCGCTGTCGGCAAGCTGGCGGATGGTGCGCAGGATCCCGGCCTCCCGCCCGCCTTCACGCGCGGGATCGGCCACGGCCTGCGGCGCGGACGAGGACACATGACGCACCGTGCGCGCGGGACGCGGCAGGGTGGGCGGGGCCGACACCAGCCCCCCCCGGGATGCTGGCGTGCGCGGCGCGATGGGGGCATCGCCACGTTCGCGCGTGCGAAAGGCCATCGTGCCGGGCAGGCGCACAGGCTGCATGAAATTCTCGAACTGTTCCATCGGTTCGGAATGCCCGACCAGCATCCATCCCCCCGCCGTCATGCGCTGCGCCATTTCGCGCACAAGCCGCGCGACCTGCACCGGGTCGAAATAGATCAGCACGTTGCGGCACAGCACGAGGTCGAACGGCCCGACCGGCCCGCGCCCGTGCGGCAGGTCCATGATGTTGGCATGGCGGAAGCGCACCATCTGGCGATAGCATTCCTTCAGCCGCCATGTCCGTCCCTCCACCACCGGGACGAACCATTCCGCGCGCTGGCGCGGGGTCAGGTCACGCAGCGCCCACCAGCCGAATTCCGCCTGCCGCGCCTGGTCGAGCGCACGGGTGCTGATGTCGGTGCCGAGTATCTCTATGGTCCACCCGTCCTCGCCCCGGCGTTCGAGCAGGTGCCTGAGGACGATGGCCACGGAATACGGTTCCGCCCCGTTGGCGCACCCGACACTCCAGATCCGCAGCATGCGCATCGCGCGCAGGCGCGACAGCAGTTCGGGCAGGATCGTGGTCTCGAGCGCGCGGAACTGCTCGGCATAGCGGAAGAAGAAGGTCTCCCCGATGGTGATGGCGGATTCAAGCTCACGCCATTCCGCATCGCCAAGCGCCTCGTCATTGAGGTGTTCGAGGTAGTCGAGATATCCCCTGCACCCGAGTGCCGCCATCCGCGCCGCGATGATCTTTTCCAGCAGCGCCGGCTTGTCGGTATAATAATGCAGGCCGGTCCGCGCGGTGATCACGGAGATGACCCGGCGCAACCCCGCGCTGACTTCAGACATCGCGCGCCCCATCTGCGGTCCATAACGCCGCGCGCTGCTCCTCACGCGCCATCAGGCCCGACAGCCTGTGGCGTTCGCTGTGCCGCAGCACGCCATCCATCTCCATCACGATGGCGGGTGGTTCGCCTCCGCGATCGATTTCGCCGACAATACAGTCTCCCGCCCCGCGATCAATACCAAGTGGCATGATCGCATCGGCGCGCACCTGCATCACATCCATCACCCGGTCCACCAGCAGCGCCACCCAGCCCGGATGCACACCCATGCCGGTCTCCATCCCCGCGACGGCGCACAGCAGCAGCGGGCGGTACAGCAGGTCCGATGCATGCAGCGCCACGGGCGGGCGCGCGCCCATCAGCACCGCAAGGTCAATGACCGGCACGCGCGTGCGCCCCAGCCAGAACCATCCCGGCAGGTGCGGCAGATCCACCGGCAGCGGCGACAGCGCAGGCGCGGGGATACATTCATGCACGTCCCCCACCGGCAGGGCATAGACCTGCGCGCCCACGCCGAACACGACCATCGCGCGCAGTTCGTGCCCCGGCGCGTGTGCGTCACGCCCTGATCGCCTGCCCTCTTCCATGTTACGGTTCCCCGGCACGCTGCTATCCGTTTCCATGCACCCCGATCTGTGTGTACAAGGCAGAAGTTTGCATTTAACACAAGCCGTCGCTACCTCGGGCAGGAATGCGTTCCCGACAGGCCGGGCGGCGCATCGCACCTGCATGCCGGAGATATTTGATAATGGACACCCCACTTTCCAATAGCGCCAACACCACCGGACGTCCCGCATGGGTCAATGCCGTGCGCATCGCAGTGTGGTCCGTGTGCTATTTCGCGTTCTATTTCGTGCAGCAGGTGGCCGAACTGCTGGCGCCGCTGCTGCTGATCGTGGGGATCGGCTGGAGCGCGCTGCCGCACCTGATGGGGATTGTCAGCACCTCGTCCGAGGCCAGCGACCCGCAGGCGCATGACGTCATTGTCCGTGTCTCCCACTCCATTCCCGATCACATCAGCGTCGGCAGCCACCTGCTGACCCCGTCCTCGCTGATCTTTGACGGGCTGGCGCTGATGGCGGCGGCCGCCCTGTGCGCGACAGCCTCCGCCGTCGCGGCGCGCAGCATGTAACAGATCCCAGATGTTCCGGCTTCAGGACGTCAGCTACCTCTATCCCGCGGCGCAGAAGGGCGCGGCGCTGAACCATGTCAGCGTGGCGGTGGCGCAGGGGGAATTCCGCTGGCTGCTCGGCCCGTCGGGCGCGGGGAAATCGAGCCTGCTGCGGATCCTGGCGCTGGAGGCGCGGGCGTCGTCGGGGATGGTCGATGTGCTGGGCGTGCCCGTGATGCAGGCGCGGCGCGGCGTGATCGCACGCCTGCGCCAGCGCATCGGCGTCGTCTACCAGGATTTCCGGCTGCTGGATGACCTGTCGGCGTTCGACAACGTGGCGCTGCCGCTGCGCCTGCAGATGCGCCCCGAAAGCGAGATCCGCCACGAGGTCAACGCCATCATGAAATGGGTCGGCCTGGGATCGCGCACCGACGCCCTGCCCCCGCAGCTTTCGGGGGGGGAGCAGCAGCGCGTGGCGATCGCGCGCGCCGTCATCCACCGCCCCGCCCTGCTGCTGGCGGATGAACCGACCAATGCCCTTGATGACCGGCAGGCCACGCGCCTGATGACCATGTTCCACCGGCTTGCGGAACTGGGCACCACGATTGTCGTGGCGACGCATAATGATGCGCTCGTGCGCAAATATCCCGCCCATGCGATCGAACTGATGCAGGGCTACCTCGTGCAGGAGGGCTGAGGACATGGCCCTGTGGCCCGGCACGCGACGCCGCGATGGCCTTGCCCTGCGGCAGGCCATCCCTGACCGGCTGCTGCCGTTCCTGGTCGGCGCGATGGCGTTCCTCGCCGCCCTTGCGCTGGCGGGGGGGATCGGGGCGCATGCGCTCTCGGCGCGCTGGACGCACGGGGCGGGGG